>NZ_JBSGDP010000028.1:0-75911 GCF_053602435.1 Nocardia sp. NPDC004415 | reverse complement strand
GGCGCCGTTGCGTACGCGACGAAGGAGCAAGCAACGGTGCCTGACCGGCGGCCCTCCAGGGGCCGCGACCTCGAGCGCGCCAGCGCTCCAATAAACTCAGCTCGTGCTCGCACCAGAGCGGCGGACGCGCGCCGATATCTTTGCCGCAGTAGCGATCGCCGTCACCGTCGTGGTGGCGGCGATCGTGGTCTGGGCCAGGGCCGATGCCACCGGGACCGATTCCGTGGTCGCCACGGCCGCCGCGCCGTCGGTCACCGCCGCGACCACCCTGCCCACCGGGCTGCGCGAACTCTGGCACGCGGCCGATTCCTCCAGCAGCCGCGCGCTGGTCTCCGGGAATGTGGCCGTCACCGGGGACGACGGGACCGTGAGCGGGCGTGATCCGCGCACCGGCGAGCAGCTGTGGTGGTATCGCCGCGACATGCCGCTGTGTGCGGTGCAGTCGCAGTACGGTGCCGTCATCGCCACCTATCGTGACCAGCGCGGATGCAGTCAGAGCGTGATGCTAGAGGCCGATACCGGGCAGCGCCGGGTGGCGCGCAGCAGCTACATGGACGACGACATCCGCGTCACCGGGGACGGCACCTATCTGCTCGCGCTGGGCTCCGAGCGACTGGAGATGTGGCGGTCGGATCTGGTACGCACCCTCGAATACGGCTACGTCGACGCCCCGGTGAACCCCAACACCCAGCCCCGTTCGGGCTGCACCCTGCATTCGGCGGCATCGAGTTCCTCGCGGCTTGCGGTGCTCGAGCGCTGCCCCGGTGACGCCACCGAGCGCCTGACCGTGCTCAACCCGGCGCCGAAGGAGGCCACCGATCCCGAGGAGTACGGCTCGCACGTGCTCACCGCGCCCGGCGCCGATGCCCCCGAGGTGCGGGTGATCGCGGTGTCGGACAACAAGGTCGCCGTCTACTATCCGCCCACCGAACCCACCGCCACCGGTCTCGGCTTGCCCGCCCGGCTGGTGGTGCACGACGGCAACGGCAACGAGCTCGCGACCTATCCGCTGGCCGCGCCGTGGACCGATCAGGCGACGCTGACCAGGATCGGTTCGGCCGTCTACGTCTTCACCGGCGACAGCCTGATGGCGTTGAACACCAGCACCTTGCAGCCGGTGTGGACGGTTCCCGACGCCCTCGGCACACCCGCGCTGATGGCGGGCAGGCTGCTCGTTCCGGTCGCCGACGCCGTGCTGGCCGTGGACGTGGGCTCCGGCGCGACCGTGGAACGGCTCCCGGTTCAGCGCGGCGACTACACCGGTGGCGCCATTTCCACGGCGGTGCTGGGCTCGACGGTGTTCGAGCGCCGGGGCGGGGTGCTCTACGCGCTCGGCTGAGCCACCGGCGGCCTGCCATGATGGACCCATGTCCGTACCCGAGGCCCGACTGGTCCTGCTGCGCCACGGCGAAACCACCTGGTCGCGTCAGCGCCGCCACACCAGCCACACCGATCTGCCGCTGACTCCCGAGGGCGAGGCCCAGGCCCGCGCGGCCGCGCCGGTGCTGAAATCGCTGGAGCTGCGTGATCCGCTGGTGTTCACCAGCCCCCGGCTGCGCGCCCGCCAGACCGCCGAACTGGCAGGGCTGTCGCCCGTCCACGTCGACGACGATCTGGTCGAGTGGGACTACGGCGACTACGAGGGCATCACCACCGCGCAGATCCGCGAGACCGTCCCCGGCTGGACGGTGTGGACCCATCCGGTCCCCGGCGGCGAGAACGCCGAACAGGTGGGCGCACGGGCCGACCGGGCGCTGGCGAAGGCCGAGCCGATCCTGGCCGAGCGCGATGTGGTGTTCGTCGGGCACGGGCACTTCTCGCGGGTGCTGATCGCGCGCTGGGCCGAGTTCGCGGTGACCGAGGGCCGCCGCTTCGCGCTGTCCACCGGCGCGCTGAGTGTGCTCGGTTTCGACCACGACGCGCGCAGCATCTGGGGCCACAATCTGACCGCCCGCACCGAACCACTCGAGGAGACCGGCCGATGAGCGTGCGCCGCGCCACCCCGGCCGACGTGACGGCGATGGTCGAGCTGGTGCACGAACTGGCCGCCTACGAGAAGGCGCCCGAACAGTGCACGCTCACCACCGATCAGCTGCACACCGCGCTGTTCGGCCCGGCGCCCGCGCTGTTCGCCCATGTCGCCGAGCACGAGGGCGCGGTGGTGGGCTGCGCGATCTGGTTCCTGAACTATTCGACCTGGGACGGCGTGCACGGCATCTACCTGGAGGACCTGTACGTGCGGCCGCGACTGCGCGGCAGCGGGCTGGGCCGCGCGCTGGTGGCGGCGCTGGCCGCCGAAGCCGTGCGCCGGGGCTACAGCAGGGTCGCCTGGTCGGTGCTCACCTGGAACACCCCGTCCATCGCCTTCTACGAAGCCCTCGGCGCCGCCGCGCAGGACGAGTGGCTCGGGTACCGCCTGGCCGGACCCGAACTGGCGGCGCTGGCGGCGACGGCGGACTGAGATGCGCATCGAGTCACCGGGCGAATGGCCGCGCACCGCGGAGGAGGCCGTCGCCCTGCAGAACGCGCTGCGCCCGCTGGTGCGCGCGCGCAATCCCGCGCCGCCGCAATTCCGGACCGCCGCCGGAATTGATTCGGCATATCACGAAGACGGCACGGTCGCGACCGCTGCCGTCATTGTCGATATGGTCACGATGGAAACAGTCGAAACCGCCGTCGCGCACGGAATTTCGGACTTTCCCTATGTGCCGGGACTGCTCGCCTTCCGGGAACTCCCGGCCACCGTGGCCGCCCTGGAAATGCTCACCGCTATCCCTGATCTACTCCTCTGCGACGCCCAGGGCATCGCGCATCCGCGCCGCTTCGGATCGGCCTGTCACGTCGGGTTGCTGACCGGCATTCCGACCATCGGCGTGGCCAAGTCGGTGTGGGGTGAGTACACCGAACCCGGCCCACGCCGGGGCGACACCGCCGAGGTGTTCCTCGACGGGGAGGTGGTCGGGCGCGCGGTGCGCACCAGGGACGGGGTGAAGCCGCTGTTCGTCTCGGTCGGTCATCTCATCGACCTCGACACCGCGTGCGCGCAGGTCCTGGCGCTGACCCGGGGCTACCGGCAGCCGGAGACCACCCGCCGCGCCGACCACCTGTGCCGTCAGGCGCTGCGCGCGGCCACGGCGTGATCAGTTGCGGTGCGGGTCTTCTTCGGGCAGCTCGCCGTAGTCCAGCCCGACGACTGTCAGACTACGGACGGTCTTCGGGCAGCTCGCCGTAGTCCATGGCCATGAAGCGGCTGGTCGCGGGAGCGAAGAGGGCACCGAGGGCGCCGAGCACCACCACCGCCAGCAGGGTCC
The DNA here is from genome assembly GCF_053602435.1 of Nocardia sp. NPDC004415. Classification (NCBI taxonomy): domain Bacteria; kingdom Bacillati; phylum Actinomycetota; class Actinomycetes; order Mycobacteriales; family Nocardiaceae; genus Nocardia; species Nocardia sp. NPDC004415. The sequence goes on along the minus strand of NZ_JBSGDP010000028.1, from coordinate 72,600 downwards.
CCCACAGCGGCTGATGGGAGTCGGTCAGCAACGACCACGCGACCGGCAGCATCAGCACCTGCGCGATGACCGCGATGGCCCGCCCCCAGCGCTTGCCACGCAGCAACCCGATCCCCGCGGCCAGTACCCCGCCGAACAGCACCCCGAACCAGATCGCGGTCCCGATACCACTGGCGACCGACTGATCGTGCCCGGTCGCGGCCCGCACGATGAGCACGATCGCGGTCCCGACCCCGATCAGCCCCTCCAGCGTGACCAGCACACCGGCCACCCGCACGCTCGCCGGAATCCCGCCCGCCACCTGGCGGTCGTCCTGCTGCTCATCACCCTTGGTCAAATCCGGCTCAGCCACCCGCCCAGCCTACGACGAACGCCACCAGCAACCCCCGACCCCTAGGGAGGGGCGGACGCGCGGCAAAATCAACACAGTGCGGACGCTGCTGATCGTCAATCCGAATGCCACTTCGACCACTCCCGCCACGCGCGATCTGCTCGCGCACGCGTTGGAGAGCCGAACGCAGCTGACGGTTGCGCACACCCAGCATCGCGGCCACGCGGCGGAACTGGCCCAGTGGGCATCCACCCAGGAAATGGACCTGATCGTCGTGCACGGGGGCGATGGGACGGTCAACGAGACCATCAACGGTTTCCTGCCGCTGCCCGAGGTCGCCGACGATCAGGTGTGGCGGCCGCGCCTGGGCATCATCCCGGGCGGTTCGGCCAATGTGTTCGCCCGCGCGCTGGGCATCTCCCCCGATCCGGTGACCGCGACCAACCAGCTCATCGATCTGCTCGGCCGCGACGGCGACCGCAGCATCGGGCTCGGCCTGGCCGACGACCGCTGGTTCACCTTCAGCGCGGGCGTCGGCCTGGACGCCGATGTCTGCGAGGCGATCGACGCCGCGCGCGCCAAGGGCCGCAAGGCCACGCCCGCGCGCTATCTGCGGACCACGGTGCGCCAGTTCTTCCGCGCGCGGCGCCGCGAACCGGATGTCGTGGTCGAGGTTCCCGGCCATGATCCGGTCGAGCAGGTGTATTACGCCTTCGTCACGAATTCGAGCCCGTGGACCTATCTGGAGGACCGTCCGGTCCGTACCAATCCCACAACGACCTTCGAATCCGGACTGGGTGTGTTCGCGGTGCGGTCGATGAGTGTGCCCCGCACCCTGCTGCTTGCCAGGCAGTTGCTGGCCGAGAACGGAAACCCGCAGTCCCCCGCGCTCTTTCGGGTCGACGACGCGCCGTCGGTGCGTATCGACACCGGGTCCGAGATCGGCCTGCAAATCGATGGCGACTACATCGGAAAACGCAAGATGGTGCATTTCACATCAGTGCCCGGGGTACTGGATGTGGTTGCTCCCAAGCCCGCTCCCGCTCCGGAGGCGTAGAAAAATCTCCCGGTTGCGCTGCGAAAACCAGCGGACGCGAGTACAAAGGACCGGGCAGGTTCCCCTCGCGGGTCCTCTAGAGCGTGATCTCCCCCACGGTGCGCCGGACACCTATTGACATCTACGGTGTTCGTGAAAGCATTCACAAGCAACCGTGCGGAAACATTCGAGTCGCACAAGTGAACGATCCACTAACCAGAGGTGCCCTTTTGGGGTGCCCGCGCAAAGGAGCAGAGGAATGGACTGGCGCCACAAGGCCATCTGTCGCGATGAGGACCCCGAGCTGTTCTTCCCGGTGGGTAACAGTGGTCCTGCGCTCGCGCAGATTGCCGATGCCAAGCTGGTCTGCGCCCGCTGCCCCGTCACCGCCGACTGCCTGTCGTGGGCCCTGAAGTCCGGGCAGGATGCCGGCGTGTGGGGTGGAATGAGCGAAGACGAGCGTCGCGCGCTCAAGCGGCGCAACGCGCGCACCCGTACGCGTACCTCCGTCTAGTAGACGCGGGAGGCGTTGCCGGGCCATCCAGCCCCGGCCCGGTAACGCATGTTGAGAACCCGGCACCTTACGGTGCCGGGTTTATTGTTGCCCCGCAGCGGTTCTCAGCGACCGGACCGACGTCCCAGCGGAACCCGCAGCACCGCGTCGGTCCCCACCTCGGCACCGGGATGCAGCCCGATCGAGCCGCCCAGTTCCGAGGTCACCAGCGTGCGCACGATCTGCAAGCCGAGCCGGTCGGAACTCTCCAGGCTGAATCCCGCGGGCAGGCCGCGACCGTCGTCGCTGATGATCACGTCGAGCCAGCGCGCGGAACGTTCCGAACGAATCGTCACGGTGCCGTTCTGGCCCGCGTCGAAGGCGTGCTCGATGGCGTTCTGCACCAGCTCGGTCAGCACCATCACCAGCGGCGTGGCCCGTTCGGCCGAGAACACCCCGAGCGAGCCCGCGCGGCGCACCTTGATCCGCGCGGTGTGCACGGTGGCCACGTCGGCCATGATCGGCAGCAGCCGGTCGACCACCTCGTCGAGATCGACCTCTTCGTCCACCGACATCGACAGCATCTCGTGCACCGAGGCGATGGAGGTGACCCGGCGCACCGATTCCGTCAGCGCCACTTGGGCTTCCGGGTTCTCGGTGCGGCGCGCCTGCAGGCGCAGCAGCGCCGCGACGGTCTGCAGATTGTTCTTCACCCGGTGGTGGATCTCGCGGATGGTGGCGTCCTTGCTGAGCAGCGCGCGGTCACGCCGCTTCACCTCGGTGACGTCACGCACCAGCACCGCGGGCCCGGCCAGCTCGCCACCGGGCCGCATCACCAGCGTGCGCAACAGCACCGTCGCGCCGCGGGCCTCGACCTCCATCCGCCTGCCGGTACGCCCGGCCAGCGCGGCCTGGATGTCGGCCACCACTTCCTGCGCGTCGAACGGGTCGGTGATCAGCGAGCGGGTGGTGACCGCCAGATCCTGGCCCACCAGGTCGGCCTGCATGCCCATCCGGTGATAGGCCGACAGCGCGTTGGGGCTGGCGTAGACCACGATGCCGTCGGTGTCGAGGCGGATGAAGCCGTCGCCGGCGCGCGGGCTGGAATGCGTGGCCGCGCGGTCCTCCGGTGTGGGGAAGGAGCCGTCGGCGATCATCCGGCACAGGTCGTCGGCGCAGGAGACGTAGGCGGTCTCCAGGGTGGAGCGCACCCGGGAGCGCTGCAGGTCCGAGTCGCGGCTGAGCACCGCGATCACGTCCTCGCCGCAGCGCACCGGAATGGCCTCGCGCACCGCGTGCAGCGGGCTGGGGTGGTAGACCCCGCTCACCTCGACCTCGGTGTCGGTACGCACCGGCTCACCGGCGAGCAGGGCGTCGAACACCTGCGGGAAGTCGGCGCGGGAGGCAGTGGTGCCCACCTTGTCGTCGAGATGGACGGTGGGCGCCGTCGTCGGACGGATCTGGGCGACACACACGACGTCGGCGCCCTCGGCGACCGGGCCCGCGCCCACCCAGAGCAGCAGATCCGAGAACGAGAGGTCGGCGAGCAACTGCCAATCGCCCACCACCCGTTGCAGATGGTCCACGGCGATGCCGGGAAGGTCGGTGTGTTCGGCCAGGAGCTCGCTCAGTGTTGCCACGGGGATCTACCGCTTGTTCCCTTCCCGGTGCTAGGCGATCGTGGCGATCAGGTCGCCCGCCTGTAGCACCTGGCCCGGGGCGACGTCGACCGAGGTGATGTCGCCCTCGATCTCGGTGAGCACCGGGATCTCCATCTTCATCGACTCGAGCAGCACCAGGGTCTGGTCGACCTGGACATGCTCACCCACCGCCACCTCGACAGCGAGCACGGTCGAGACCATCTCCGCGCGCACTTCTTCAGGCATGACACCCCGTTCGTTAGTCGTTCGGCCACCGCGTGCGGGCGGTGGCCGTATCCGCCGAAGCTACAGCCAATCACACATGAAACAATGGCTGTCGATCAGATTGTGCTCCGCGCTCCGGCGGGGAGGACCCACAGAAGGGAGCTACCGATGGGTAAGCGTGGACGTAAGAAGCGCAGCCGCAAGGGCAACGCAGCCAACCACGGCAAGCGGCCCAACGCCTGAGCTTGGTTCGGATACGGAAAAGGGGCACCCGGCGGGTGCCCCTTTTCCGTGTCTGTGCCGTGGGTCTCAGCCCTCGGTGGTGGTCTCGATCCTGGTGACGGTGATCGACCGGTGGATCTCCAGCTTGAGCCGGTCGCGCAGGCCCTCGGGAGCGTGCTCACCACCGCATTTGCGGCTGAGCAGGCCCTTGAGCTTCTCCTCGATGCCGTAGGCCTCGATGCACGGGCTGCAGTGGTCCATGTGCTGCTGCAGGCGCTCGCGGGTGGCCTGATCGCATTCGCCGTCGAGCATGAGCCACACGTCCGCGAGTACGGCGGTGCAGTCCATCTCCATGTCGGGGTCGCTCACTTCGTAACCTCCTGGCGTTCCCCACGGTCGAATCCACGCTCGCGCGCCACATCGGCGAGCAAACCCTTGAGTTGCTTGCGGCCGCGATGCAGCCGGGACATCACGGTACCGATCGGGGTGCCCATGATGTCGGCGATTTCCTTATACGGGAAGCCTTCGACATCGGCGTAGTACACCGCCATCCGGAACTCCTCCGGCAGCTGTTGCAGCGCGGCCTTGATCTCGTCGTCGGGCAGGGCGTCGAGCGCCTCCACCTCGGCCGAGCGCAGGCCCGTCGAGGAGTGTTCGGCGGTGGCCGCGAGCTGCCAGTCGGTGATCTCGTCGGTCGGGTACTGCGCGGGCTGGCGCTGCTTCTTGCGGTAGGAGTTGATGTAGGTGTTGGTGAGGATCCGGTACAGCCAGGCCCGCAGGTTGGTGCCCTCCTTGAAGGACTTGAACCCCTGGAAGGCCTTGACGTATGTCTCCTGCACCAGGTCCTCGGCGTCGGCTGGGTTCCTGGTCATCCGCAGGGCGGCGCCGTAGAGCTGGTCCAGCATCGGGAGCGCGTCGCGCTCGAACCGCGCCGCCAGCTCGGCTTCGTCGACTTCTGCGCCGGACTCCACGTCGTCGTCGCTCGTCACACCAATCCCTTCGATCGCCGTAGTAGCCGAATCTACCGGCTCGGCGGATTCGAACGGCAATCGCGCACCCCGCGCGGCGATGGGTCGCTCCTCGAGCAGCACTGTCACTATCTCTCCTTCGCATCGCTCGGCGGGTGGGCTCGTCACCACAGTGCAACCGACGGTCCCGCGCGGGTGTTCCCGTTCGGTAGCGATTTCCGGTTGCGTGCGCCACTAGGGTGACGGTCATGGCAGCCGGTTCCACTCCCGCGATCAAGGCACTCACGGCGGCGGGCGTCGTCCATCGGGTGCACGCCTACGCGCACGACCCGCGGGTGTCGTCCTACGGGGAGGAGGCGGTGGACGCGCTCGGTGCCGAGCTGGGGGTGCGGCCGGAGCAGATCCTCAAGACCCTGGTGATCGAGCTGTCGACCGGCGTACTGGCGGTCGCGGTGCTGCCGGTGCCCGCCAAGCTCTCGCTCAAGGCGGCCGCCGCGGCACTGGGCGCGCCGAAGGCCGCGATGGCCGACAAGACCAAAGCCGAGCGCGCCACCGGCTATGTGCTGGGCGGGGTCTCGCCGCTGGGCCAGCGCAAGAAGCTGGCGACGGTGCTCGACGAGTCGGCGCTGAGCTGGGAGCGGGTGCTGTGCAGCGCGGGCAGGCGCGGTCTCGAAATCGAGCTCGCCCCGGCCGATCTGGTGCGCGCGAGCGGCGCGGTGACGGCCGCGATCACCGGCTAGCCATCCGCGCGGGGGTTCGGCTCCGAATCTCCTCGGGACGCATTCCCTGCCCGGTACGACCGATTCGACCCGAGGATGTGATGCGAGAAATGTCCACTCGTTCGACGATCGCCACCCTGTCCGGTGCTCTTGTCCTCACCTTCGGCGCCGTCGCTTTCGCGGCGCCCGCCACCGCCATCCCGCCGGTGGCCCCGTCGTCGCCCACCGAGCCGGGCGACTACCCGCTCAACGGTCAAGGCACCCCGAAGAATTCGCCGCAGGCGAGCCCGGAGCGCAGCGAGGAGGCCGACAAGGCCGAGAAGCTCGGCGGCGGGGTCGCCACCGAACTCATCGACCTGGCCACCGGCATCATCAAGTGTGGCTTGAACATCGCCACCGACTCGGTGCCCTGCACGCTCTGAATTCCCGCACGGTTGCACCCTCGCCAGTTAACCTGAGGCTAAACTAACTGCGAGCGGTGGCAGCAACGTTCCCGGCCACCATCGGCGAGCGTTGCGAAGCGAGGTTCCATCGCTGTGTCCCGAGCCACCCAGACCGCGTCGCGGACCACACTGTCCCGGTCCGCGGCCCTGATCCTGCTGGTATCGCTGTTGATCGCGCTGCTGGCGGGTGGGTTGTTCGTCGGCAGCGGCGATTTCACCGTGCACGACGCGTGGTCGGCGCTGTTCGGCGACGGCAGCCCGACCACGCTCGGTGTCATCCGGGAGCAGCGAATTCCCCGCACACTGCTGGCCGCCCTGGTCGGCGCGGCGCTCGGGGTGGCCGGCGCGGTGATGCAGGGCCTGACCCGCAACCCGCTCGCCGATCCGGGCATCCTCGGGGTCAACTCCGGTGCGTACTTCGCGATGGTGCTCGGTTCGGTGCTGGTCGGCGCGGCGGGCACCGACTACCTCTGGTGGGCGCTCGGCGGCGCGTTCGCGGCCTCGGTGCTGGTCTATTTCGTCGGTTCGCGCGGGGTCGGTGGGGCCAGTCCGGCCAAGCTGATGCTCACCGGTGTCGCCATCGCCTCGATGCTGAGCGGACTCGCGTTCGCGCTCACCATGATCCACCCGCGCACCTTCGACGCCATCCGCGGTCTGCTCATCGGCACCCTGGACGGACGCGGCTGGCCGCAGCTCTCGGCCACCTGGCTGCTGGTGCTGCTCGGGCTGGCCGGCGCGGTGGCGCTGACCGGCTATCTCAACGCCCTCGCCCTCGGTGACGACCGCGCCAGTGCCCTCGGGGTGCCGGTGACCTCGGTGCGCGCGGCGGGGTTCGTCGTGATCACGGTGCTGTGCGGGGCGGCCACGGCGGCGGTCGGGCCGATCACCTTCGTCGGGCTGATGGTGCCGCACGCGGTGCGGATGGTGGTTGGCCCGGATCATCGCTGGATGATCCCGCTGTGCCTGGTGGTGGGTCCGATCGTGCTGGTCGGCTCGGATCTGCTGGCCCGGGTCGCGACCGCGAGCGAGCTGCCGGTCGGCATGGTGACGGCCTTCCTCGGCGCGCCCGTGCTGATCTGGCTGGCGCGCGAGGAGAAGGGCTCGCAATGGTGAGCACCACGACCACCCCGCCCCGGGCCCGCTGGCCGCGCCGGGTGCGTTTCCTGCGGGTGCCCGCGCTCGGGCTGAGTCTGCGGGTGGACCTGGTCTCCGTGCTGATCACCGTGGCGCTGGTGCTGGTGACCGCGGTCGTCGGCGTGTGGTCGCTGGGCGCGAGCACCACCCGCACGCCGGGCCTCGGCTTCGTCGAGGTGCTGCGGGTGCTGGCCGGGCAGGTCTCCGGTGGCCCGGCCAATCACGTGGCCACCTGGCTGCCGGTGGTCGTCACCGCGATCCTCGGCGGCGCCTCGCTCGCGTTGTCGGGGGCGATCTTCCAGACCATCACCCGCAATCCGCTGGGCAGCCCGGACATCATCGGCTTCACCACCGGCGCCAACACCGGCGCGCTGGTGGCCATGCTGGTGCTCGGGCTCGGTTCCGGCGGGGCGACCATCGGCGCGCTGCTGGGCTGTCTGGCGACCGCGGTAGTGGTGTATTTCCTCGGCATGCGCGGCGGGACCGGCAACTACCGGTTCATCATCGTCGGCATCGGTGTCTCGGCGATGCTGCTGTCGTTCAACGGCTATCTGATCGCCACCTCCGACGTGCAGAACGCCGGGGTCGCGGCCGCCTGGGGCATGGGCAATCTGCGCGATCTCACGATGACCGACACCATCCCGGTCTTCGTCACGCTGGCGGTGCTGGTGCCCGCGCTGATCGTGGTGGCCCCGCGGATGCGGATGTTCGAGCTGGGCACCGACTCGGCGGCGAGCAAGGGGGTCGACACCGCGCGCACCCAGGTGCTGCTGCTGGTGATCGGCGTCGGTTTCGCCGCGGCCACCACCGCCATCGCCGGGCCGATCGCCTTCGTCGCGCTGGTCGCCCCGCAGGTGGCGACGCGGATCACGCCCAGCGCGGGGATTCCGCTGGTCACCTCGGCGGCGGTCGGGGCGACGCTGCTGGTCTCCAGCGAGGCGGTGGCCCGCACCGTCCTCGCGCCCGAGACCCAACTGCCGGTCGGCGTGGTGACCACTTCGCTCGGCGGTCTCTATCTGCTGTTCCTCCTGCTCGCCCAGTCCCGAAAGGCACGGCCGTGACCGACACGACGACCACCGACGGACGGCTCACCGGCAGCGGCCTGCGGGTGGGCTACGGCGAACGCACCGTCATCGCCGATCTGGACGTGGTGGTGCCCGACGGCTCGTTCACCGTCATCGTCGGGCCCAACGCCTGCGGAAAGTCGACGCTGCTGCGGACCTTGTCGCGGTTGCTGCGACCCGAGCACGGCACGGTCCTGCTCGACGGCCGCGCGGTGAACGAGTACGGCGGCAAGGAATTCGCGCGGGAGGTGGGGCTGCTACCGCAGCAGTCGATCGCGCCGGAGGGGATCACCATCATCGATCTGGTCTCGCGCGGGCGGTTCCCGTACCAGACGCTGTTCCGGCAGTGGACCGACGCCGACCAGCAGGCGGTCGACTTCGCCTTGCAGGTCACCCGGCTGACCGACCTGTCCACGCGCCGGGTGGAGGCGCTCTCGGGCGGGCAGCGGCAGCGGGTGTGGATCGCGATGGCGCTGGCCCAGCAGACCCCGATCCTGCTGCTCGACGAGCCGACGACCTATCTGGATCTCGGCCATCAGATAGAGGTGCTCGAACTGTGCACCGAACTCAATCGCCGGGGCACCACGCTGGTGGCCGTCCTGCACGATCTCAACCAGGCCGCCCGCTACGCCTCGCACATCATCGCCCTGCGGGCGGGCGAGATCCTCGCCGTCGGGCCGCCGGGCGAGATCATCACCGCCGAGCTGGTCGACCAGGTGTTCGGCGTGTATTCGCAGGTCATCGCCGATCCGCAGACCGGAACCCCGCTGGTGGTGCCGCTGGCCCAGGGTGCGGTCCGGGTCGAGGAGACCTGACGTGCCCCTGCCGGGCACCCAACCGGGAAGAAGGAGATCCATGTCGAAACGGCGTATCAGCGTGCTCGTCGCGGTGCTGGCGAGCATGATCCTGACCTCGACCGCCTGCGTGAAATCCGACAACGACACCCACGAGGTGTTCAACGACCCGAACGCCACGCCGGGATACTCGCTGCCCGAGCAGCCACGGGTGGTCGCGCTGGGCTGGTCGGACGGCGCGATCTCCGCCGAGCTGGGGGTGGCACCGGTGGCGATCTACGACTGGATGAACTTCGGCACCGACACCTCGGGCGTCGGCGAATGGGACATGGCGGCCATGGGGACCACCACCCCGGAGCTGCTGTCCTCGCAGAGCGCGGGCGAGTTCAACATGCAGCAGATCGAGGAACTGAAACCGGATCTGATCCTGAACGTGCGGGCCGCGTCCGACGACGACATCGCCACCAACCTCAGCAAGATCGCCCCGGTGGTCACCGCGCCCGAGGACACCGGCGACTACGCGGTGAACTGGCAGACCCAGACCCGGCTCATCGGCGCCGCGCTCGGCAAGACCGCCGAGGCGGACAAGCTCGTCGCCGAGACCACCACCGCGCAGCAGGCCGTGCGGGCGGGTCATCCGGAGTTCGAGGGCAAGACCTTCGTCTACGCCGCCAAGTTCGGCACCGCCTACGGCGCCTATCTGCCCGGTGACGCCCGCTTCGACTTCTTCACCGAGCTCGGCTTCGCGCCCGATCCCCCGGTCACCCGCCTGCAGAGCTCCGGGTTCTTCGCCCAGGTGCCGGTGGAGCGGGTCGGCGACCTCGACGCCCAGGCGGCGCTGTTCACCACCATCACCCTGCCGTTCACCGATCTGGAGAACGACACCCTGATCAACTCGCTGGCGGTGGTGCGCGACGGGCGGGCGCTGATGCTGCCCGAGTCCGATCCGGCGATCCTGGCCCTGTCGGCGGGCACCCCGAAGTCGCTGGCCTTCGCGCTGGAGCGGATCACCCCGCAGCTGGCCTCCATCACCGAGGGGCGCTGATCACCGCGTGACTGTGGTGCCTGCGCAGGGTGGCCAGCAGGCACCACAGCAGCAGTGTCAGCACGCAGCCGCCCGCGCCGTAGATCAGGAAGACGGCGCGGGTCGGCACCACTTCGGCGATCAGCCCGGCCAGCACCGCGCCCAGCGACAACGCGATGGTGAGCTGCGCGGTCCACAGGCCCGAGACCCGGCCCCGGAAGGCGTCGGGTGTCTCGGTCTGGACCACGGCGAAGCGGGTGATGTCGCTGACCACCCGGCCCGCGCCGTGGGCGAGCAACCCGGCGAACACCACCGCGGTCGCCCCGGCCAGTCCGGCACCGAGGATGCCCGCCGCCGAGACGAGCGTCGCCACGAAGATCACCTGACCGCCCCGGCGGATCGACCCGGTCCAGCCCGAGGTGAGCGAGCCGAGCACCGCGCCCACCGCCGGTGCGGCGAACAGCAGGCCGACCGTGGCCTCCCCGCCGTGCAGCACCTCGTGCACATAGGCCGGGACCAGCACATTCCAGCCCGAGAGCAGCATGGTGACGCATCCCGTGAGCAGCACCGCACCCACGATCCGGTGCCCGAGCACGAACCGGAATCCCGACAGCACCGCCCGCAGCGGTGACTCGTCGTGCCCGCGTTCGGCGATCATCCGGCCGAGCCGGGCGATGAGCACGGTGGTGACCAGGCTCGCGGCGGCGGCCAGCCAGTAGTTGGCGGCCACGTCGAGCCAGGCGATGAGCACTCCGGCCAGCGCGGGCGCGGCCATCGATCCGAGGTCGGCGGTGAGCGCCATCAGCGCCGCGCCCGCGGCCAGTTTCTCGGGCGGGACGAGTCCGGGCATGGCCGCGACCAGCGCCGTCTCGGAGATACCGCCGGTCAGCCCGTCGACCACGGCACACAGCAGGATCACCCACAGCCGTGGTTCGGGCAGCATCGCGTTCACCGCGAGCACGGCGAAGCCGAGGGTCGCCCCGGCCCGTGAGGCCACGATGACGGTGCGCCGGTCGAAGTGGTCGGCCGCGGTCCCGCCGACGAGCGTGCCGAGGAAAGCCGAGACCCCGATGACGGTGGCCACGGCCGCGACCGTCGCGGTGGACCCGGTGAGCTGATACACCTGGATCGGCAGCGCCACCACCAGGAATCCGATGCCGAACACCGAGATGGTCCTGGCCACGAACAGCGTGCGGAACGCCGGACTCGTGCGCAGCGGCTCGAGATCGATCGCGAAGCGGCGCGCGGTGAGCGGGCTCATCGGGCGAGACGGCCACCGTCGACGGTCATGGCAGCTCCTCTCGCTCCGGGCGCACGCGGCGACAGCGGTCGAGGCTACCGGCGCGTCGCGCACCGCCTCGATCCGGCGCGGTCAGAACAGGGCGGGGTGCCCGCCGCCGTCACCGGTCTCCGCGACCAGCAGTTCGGGCCCGTTGTTGCGGACATTGTTGACCAGCGTCGACACCGGTCGCGCGGAGATCGCCGCGACCTCGGCCTCGGTGGGCCCGGTGAGCAGCTCGGCCGGGGCCGGATGGTCGGGATCGAGCCAGGCGTCCCAGTGTTCGCGCGGCATGGGCAGCGGCATCCGGTCGTGGATCTCGGCCAGCGCGCCGACGGCGTCGGTGGTGAGGATCGTGCACGAGAGCAGGGGTTCGGAATCGGGCTGGTCGCGGTCGCGCCACACCGACCACAGCCCGGCCATGTACAGCAGCGAGCCGTCGGCGTGTGACATGTAGAAGGGGCGTTTCACCGCCTTGCCCTTCTCGGCGGGCGCCGATTCCACCAGCCACTCGTACCAGCCGTCCATCGGCACCAGGCAGCGCTTGTGCTTGGCCGCGTCCCGGAACGAGGGGGCGGTGGTGGCCTTGTCGGCGCGGGCGTTGAACAGCGGCCTGCCCTTGGCGGGCACACCCGGTTCGGCGGCCTTGGTCCAGGACGGGATCAGCCCCCAGCGCATCTGCCGGACGCGTAACCGGGGATCGTCGTCGGGCTCGCCGTGCTCGTGCCGCTCGACCACGGTGAGCACCTGGGTGGTCGGGGCGACGTTGTAGCTGACGCCCGCGTCGGGCTGCGCGGAGTCGAGGCCGGTCTCGTCGACGGCGTCGAGGTCCGCGGCGAGCCGGGCCGGGTTGGTGGTCGTCGCATATCGTCCACACATGTCCCCATCTTGGCACCGGACACCGACAACTCCACGTGACGCACAGCACGCGACCACGCCGATTTGCCCGCCACTGGTGTATCCGGACCGCACATGAGAGAGGATGGGCGGGTGAGTTTCTGGCCAGCGCCCCATATCGAGGTCCCCGTCCACGCGACCGTGACCCTGCCCGGTTCGAAATCCATCACCAACCGCGCGCTCATCCTCGCCGCGCTCGCCGACGGGCCCTCCACCCTCACCGGCGCGCTGCGCAGCCGCGACACCGACCTGATGATCCAGGCCCTGCGTGCGCTGGGCACCGGGATCACCGGTGACGCCGAGACCCTCGAGATCACCCCCGCACCCCTGCACAGCGCGGCCGTCGACTGCGGCCTGGCGGGCACCATCATGCGGTTCCTGCCGCCCGCCGCGGCCCTGGCCACCGGTGACGTCGCCTTCTTCGGTGACGAACAGGCCCGCCACCGCCCGCTGTCCACCATCCTCGACGCGCTGCGCGCCCTCGGCCTCGATGTCGACGGCGACGCCCTGCCCTTCGTCGTGCACGGCACCGGCAGCCTGCGCGGTGGCACCGTCACCATCGACGCCTCGGGCTCCTCGCAGTTCGTCTCCGGCCTGCTGCTCTCGGCGGCCCGCTTCGAGCAGGGCATCACCGTGCACCACGACGGCAAGCAGCTGCCCTCGATGCCGCACATCGAGATGACGGTGGAGATGCTGCGCCGCGCCGACGTGGCGGTGTCCACCCCGGCCGATTCGCGCAGCGCCCAGACCTGGTCGGTCTCGCCCGGCCCGATCCGCGCGGTGGACTGGGAGATCGAGCCCGATCTGTCCAACGCCACCCCGTTCCTGGCCGCGGCCGCGGTGACCGGCGGCGAGGTGAGCGTGCCGATGTGGCCGCGCGGCACCACCCAGCCCGGTGACGTGATCCGCGAGATCCTGGTCCGGATGGGCGCCGAGGCGCGCGTGTTCGACAACGTGCTCACCGTGCGCGGCCCGGAACGCCTGGCCGGCATCGACATCGACCTGCACGACGTCGGCGAGCTCACCCCCACCGTCGCCGCGCTGGCCGCGCTCGCCGATTCGCCGTCCTACCTGCGCGGCATCGCGCACCTGCGCGGCCACGAGACCGACCGGCTGGCCGCGTTGTCCACCGAGATCAACAAGCTCGGCGGCGATGTCACCGAGACCGAGGACGGCCTCGAGATCGTGCCGGCCCCGCTGCACGGCGGGCAGTGGCACTCCTACGCCGATCACCGGATGGCCACCGCGGGCGCGATTCTGGGCCTGCGCGTGCCAGGGGTGGAGATCGAGGACATCGGCACCACCGCCAAGACCCTGCCGACCTTCGTGGCGCTGTGGGAGCAGATGCTGGCCTCCGCGTTATCGGGTGAGGGAGCGGTGCGCTGAGCCGCCGCGGCCGCAGCGCAGCCAGCTACGACGAATCCGATGTCCGGGTGCGTCCGGGCAAAGCCTCGCGCCCACGCACCAAGACCCGCCCGCAGCACAGCGACGCCGAGGCCGCCATGGTGGTCTCGGTGGATCGCGGCCGCTGGGGCTGTGTGCTCGACGGTGACGCCGACCGCCGCATCGTCGCCATGCGGGCCAGGGAACTGGGCCGCACCCCGATCGTGGTGGGCGATCAGGTCGATGTCGTCGGCGACCTGACCGGCAAGCCCGACACCCTCGCCCGGATCGTGCGCGTCGCCGACCGCACCACGGTGCTGCGCCGCACCGCCGACGACACCGACCCGTTCGAACGCATCGTGGTCGCCAACGCCGAACAGCTGTTCATCGTGGTGGCGCTGGCCGATCCCCCGCCGCGCACCGGATTCGTGGAGCGGGCCATGGTGGCCGCCTACGCCGGTGGGCTGGAACCGATCCTGGTGCTCACCAAGCGGGATCTGGTGGCGGAGTCCGCCTTCGCCGCCGCCTTCGAGGGGCTGGACCTGAAGATCATCTACGCCGGCATCGACGACCCGATCGAGCCGGTGCGCGAGATCCTCGACGACCGGCTCTCCGCGCTCATCGGGCACTCCGGTGTCGGCAAGTCGACGATGGTGAATCGTCTTGTGCCCGATGCCTATCGGGCCGTGGGCGAGGTGTCGGGCGTGGGCAAGGGCAAGCACACCTCCACCCAGTCGGTGGCGCTGCCGCTGCCCGGCGGCGGCTGGGTGATCGATACCCCCGGCGTGCGCTCGTTCGGCCTGGCCCACATCACCCCCGACGACGTGATCGCCTCGTTCACCGACCTGGCCGACGCCATCGAGGACTGCCCGCGCGGCTGCACCCACCTGGGCCCACCCGCGGACCCGGAGTGCGCGCTCGACCAGCTCCCCGGCACGGAACGTCGCGTCGCCGCGATCCGCCAGCTGCTCACCGCACTGATCTCCAACGAGACCTGGTAGCAACCGGTTCCGTGCCGGGGTCGGCTACTAGAAGCCGAACGAGCCGGTGCCGGTGCCGCCGCCGCCGCCCGGTTCGGGATCGGTGGGCAGTTCGGCCACGGTGACCACCTTGGTGGTCGAGGAGCTGGCCACACCCTCGCGGCCGGAGAAGGTCGCCCCGATCGTGTAGGCGCCGGGCGCGCCCGGGGTCCAGACGATCGACGCCTTGCCGTTCGCGCCGACCGGGATGTCACCGAGGACGTTGTCGCCCGCCTTGAACTGCACCGTGCCACCCGCCGCGGCCGGGGTCACGCTCGCCTCCAGGGTCACCGCCTTGCCGACCTGGGCGCCGGTGACCTCGGTGATCGAGGTGCTCGACACCGCGTCGCTGGACACGGTGATGGCCGGGCCCTTGCCCTGGTAGGTGCCGTCACCGAGCGAGCCGCCGTAGTGCATGGAGGTGGGCAGCGGGGTGTCGCGAGCGCAGTTCACGCCCACCTTGTACTGGATCTCGAAGGTCTGCGACTTCGGCGAGATGTTCGGGTACACCGGGTATTTGGTGATGCCGAACTCCGCGCGGATCCAGTCCGAGGACGAGGTGTCGATGGCCACCGCGTCGCCCGACATCTTGGCCGAGCCCGGCACCGGGGTCAGGCAGGCCGGGTGCAGGTCCTTGATCGAGTAGATGTACTCGACCGGGATGCCGGTGCGCTCGAACTTGGTCGTCACCGTCACCGTGTCACCGACGACGGGGTTGGTGTTCGACACCGTCCTGGTGAATTTGCTGTTGCCGTCGCTCCAGCTGATCGAGCCGGGCGCGGCCGCCGCGGTTCCCGGTACCGCCGCCACCGCGAAACCCGCGGCCACCGCGAACGCGGCCAGTGATCCGGCCGCACGCTGCACTGTTGTGTTCACCATCGTTGTCTCCAGATAGCTCCGGGCGCCCTCGACCACGTCGTCGAGGCGTCGATCCGCCCGAGGTGGCAGCAGTAGATCACGCGCGGGCACCCCACCGGATCGAATTCAGAAATGAGCATCATTCAGATTGCGAATTCGACTCGCGTTCGCTCGCGTTCACGATGAGGACACCGCGCGCCGGTACCGTCATGCCCATGAAGCCACCGGCGATCGGTTATCTGCGCCGCGACATCTCGGGTGTCGCCCAATCCTGGGACGAAACGCAGATCCGTTCGCTAGCCGAGCGTATGGGTTACCGCTGTACCAAGACCGTGGTCTTCAGCGAGCGCACCAGCGATCCGCTGGGCAAACTGCTCGAGGTGGTCGCCAGTACCGAGGCCGCCGCCGTGGTGACCGCCGGCCTGGCCCACTTCGATCACGACCTGCCCGAGCGGCTGCTCGCCGTCTGCGACATCGTCACCGTCTCCCCCGAGGTCGTGCACGCCCGCACCCGCCCCGCCCTGCCCGCCTAGACCAGCGCGCGATAGCGGCCGTCGGGATCACGCGCCAGGCGGCCGCGGCGCACGGCCAGGGTCAGGCATGCCTCGATCCGGTCCTCGGCGGCGCCCGTGCGGTCGTGCCCGAACTGGGTGAGCGTGGCCCAGACGATGTCGTCGAAACTGTGCCGATCCCGTTGTGCCACATGGGTGATCGCGTTGACGATCTCCTCGGCGCAGATGGTGTCGATCGGCCGCGACACCGTCGGCGGGGTGAACCGGAAGCCGCGCCAGCTGCCCGGGTCCAGGTCCGAGGGCCAGACGAACACGCCCAGCGAGGTGGCGCGCATCAGGCTCTCCGGCACCTCCCCGAGCACCCGGATCTGCTGCTTGTCCGAGGGCGCGCGCACCCCGAACCGCTGCGCGACCCGCGCCACCAGCACCGCGCGCTCGATCGGCCCCTCGATGGCGATGGTCTCGCGCACCGCCTCACGGATGCGCACCGGAATGGTGGCGGCGCTGTCGCGATCCAGATCGACCGGGGCACCGAGCGCTCCGGTCGGCGCGCTCGCGTACGGGATACCACTGGGCAGCCAGTGCTGGGCAGTCCGGGTGCGCAGCACCCAGTCCGGTGTCTGCGCGACGGTCGCCGCGCCGAGCGGTGCCGGAGACGGGGCGTAGTGCGCCTGCGGAATGGGCCGGGCCGGAGTGACCGGCGCGTCCTGCGGTCGGGCTGACGCCGCGCCCGGACGCGGCGGATACTCGTGCGGCGCGGGCGGATAGGGCTGCTGCACGAGATCGGGCTGCGAAGTCGCCGGGTAGGGCTGCTGCGCGTGGTCGAGCGGCGTGTACGGCGGCGGCGCGTGGTCAGGCTGCGGGGCCACCGGCCGGCCCGGATGGGGCGCGAAGGTTCGCCTGTTGCGGCGGTCGCCGAGCGCGAGCTGCCAGATGGTGGTGAGCGATACGCCGGTGCCGAACACGAAGAAGCCGACAGCCAGGGTGATCTCGACGGCGTCGCCGTTGCCGATCCCGGTGAAGTAGCCGACCGTGCCCAAGAGCACGAAGAACAGCCCCACCAGCAACCCGACCAGCCAGCCGAACTTGCCCATCCACCGCACCGCACGCACTCCACTTCCGCCCCGCACCCACGCGGCCGCTCCGACGGCCGACGCGCTCCCCCGTCGGCGATGCGAGGAGTTTACTCCGCGCCGCCGACACTGTCCGTAGCCCGAACTACGCACGGCGAACGCCGATCCGGGCGCGGGCCGCTCAGCGCCGGAGCTCGGCGGCCAGTTCCTCGACGCGGCGACGGACCGGATCGTCGGCGGGCCGCAGCATCTCGAGGTCGGTACGGAGCTGGGTGAGGAACCGTTCGGCCCTGGTGTGGTCGCCCGCGGCGGGCAGCCATTCGGCGATGGCCAGGCGCAGGCGGATGCCGTCCTCGCCGAATTCGGCGTCGGTGCCCCGGATTTCGCCGAAGAGGCGGTACAGCTCATCGACCGCGGCCGCGGCGGACAGTTCACCGAGCACGGCCCGGCAGCCCACGGCGGCGACGCGGGCACGCCGCAGGCGCGGGCTCTTCGGGCCGCCCACGCGCAGTTCGATGGCCTCCACCCGCTCCCATTCGGTCAGGGCGCGGCGCTGTTCCCCGCTCTGACCGAGCGCGAGGGCGATATCGCGGTGCAGGTCACCGGCTTCGGTGCCGTCGGGGCCGTAGCGGCGGGCGACCTCGTCGACGACGGCGAGCAGCGCCTCGGCGGCCTGGGCGAAGCGCCCGAGACCGCACAGTTCGCGGTAGCGGGCGGCGGCGTCGCCGAGGTGGCCCGCCTCGGTCATCGCCTGGCGGGCCGCGCGGTGGGCGGGCGCCGGGGGCGGGGCCTCGAGGTCGGCGGGTGGATTCGGGCACCGGAAGATCCGGGTGGGGTCCGGATGACCGACCGGGAGGGTGGGGGCGGGCGCGCCGGGCGGCGGCAGGAACGGCAGCAGCCGCCGGTACACCTCCTGGGCGGAGGCGGGCCGGTCGGACGGGTCCTTGGCGAGCAGGTCGAGCACCAGGTCCTCGAGCGCGGCGGGCACCTCGGGGCGCAGGGTGCGCAGCGGTGTGGGGGTGTCGGTGAGGTGCCGGTTGTAGGCGTCGAAATCCGAGCGCGCTTCGAAGACCCTTCGCCCACTGCACATCTCGTGCAGCACGCAACCCAGCGCGTACAGGTCGGCGCGCGGTCCCACCTCCTGCCCGTTCACCAGTTCCGGTGACATGTAGGCGGCCGTGCCGAGCACCGATCCGGTGCGGGTGATCCGGCTGGTGCTGCCGTCGAGCAGCGCGGCGATCCCGAAGTCGATCACCTTCACCACCCCGTCCCGGGTGAGCAGCACATTCGCCGGTTTGAGATCCCGGTGCACCACCGGCAGCGCGTGCGCGTAGGACAGCACCGTCGCGATCTGGGCCCCGATGGCCACCGCGACAGCCACCGGCAGGGCCGTGCCCAGCCCGGCGAGAAAGTCGCGCAGAGTCGTGCCGTCGATGTGCTCGAGCACCAGGTACACGCTGTCGGCCCGCGCGTCGAGCACCGCGTCGTAGACCTGCGGCACCCCGTGGTGCCGGATGCGCGCGGTCACCCTGGCCTCACGCCGGAACCGCGCCACGAACTCCGCGGCCAGATCGTCGCGAGACGCGAACTGCCGCACCGCGATCCGCTTCACCGCCACCGCCCGGTCCAGCACCGTGTCGTACCCGAGCAGCACCTGCCCCATCCCCCCGGCCCCGAGCGCACCGGTGATCTCGTACCGGTCGTCGATGATCTCGCGCATCCCACCACCCCCCGGACCGACGCCTGCTACGGACCAGAGAACGATACTGCCTCGACCCCGGGGTGGCTCCATGACGGCGGGTCCGCGCGGGGTCGGCCCCGAGTCGGTTTCAGGGTGGCGGGGCCCGCCACGAGGTCAGCCCCCGTGCCCGCTCCAGGGTGGCGGGGCCCGCCGCGAGGCCAGCACCCCGTGCCCGCTCCAAGGTGGCGGGGCCCGCCGCGAGGTCATCCCCGAGGCGATCCCAGTGTGGCGGGCCCCCGCGAGGTCAGGCCCGGGGCGGTTCCAGGGCGGCGGCGGTGAGGCCGGTGGCTATGAGGTCGGCGGCGGAGCGGGCGGCTTCGGCGGTGACGCGGGCGGTGACGCGCAACTGGTGCAGGCGGCGGAAGGCGGCGCCGTAGCGTTGCTGCTCGGGCAGGGGGAGCAGGGGGATGCGCAGGCGGGCGGGGTCGAGGCGGATGGTGGTGGTGCCGTAGGTGGCGGCGGCATTGTCGGGGCTGCCGATGAATCCGGCGAAGAACCACGGGTCGACGCGGTCGGGGTCGGTGCGGAAGACGAGCACGCCCGGCCCGGGGACGGCGCCGATATCGGCGTCCTCGGCGACGCGGGCGCCCTGGGCGGCGCCGTGGTCGTCGCGCAGGCGCGAGACCAGCACGTCACCGGCCTCGATCGGTTCCCCGGCCGGGGTGCCGGGCGTGGTGAGACCCGAGGGTGGGCGGCTGTCGAGCAGGTCGTGCCCGGTCAGGACGGGGCGCCCGGTGTCGTCGGTCCCCTCGGCGGCCCCGGTGACGATGCGCACCGCCTTGCCCGCGATCAGATTGCCGACGGCCACGTGCCGCCACACCGTGCCCGGCGCGGGTGTCCAGTCCCGCACCCCCTCGGCGACCTCCCGCAGCGCGGTCAGGTTGTCCCCGAGCACCGCGACGGCGGTGTGCGCCGCGGCCGAGGCACTGCCCGGATCGACGGCGGCGCGCACCTGGCGCGCGGGCGTCAGGTCGACATCGTCGTCGAGCAGATCCATCACCCGGACCACCGCCGTGACATCGGCGATCGTGGCCGCCTCGGCGTCCCCGCGCTCGAACGCACCCCACGATGCGATGACCGTCTCGCTGATCGCCGACCAATTCGATTGCTCACCACCGGGATTCGGTAGCCGGGTGGTGTCGGCGAACAGCAGCGTATCGCTGACCTGCCCCGGTTCGGGCCTGCGCAGCACCCACAGTTGCAGACCGACCTGCCGCGGTGTCGAGGCACCGGGCGGCAGGGCGAGCACCGCGCGCAGCGCACCCCCACGCAGGAGTTCCATGCGAATCCGGCGCCCCGACGACCGCGCCGCCACCGCGGGCGGCAACAGCAGCACCGCGGTACCGCCGGGCCGCAGATGCGCGAGCGCGTGCTGGACCCAGGCCAGCTCGGACTCCCCACGCGGGGGGACCGAGTACACCCAGCGCGGGTCGAGAGCCAGTTCGTCGGCACCCCAATCCCGTTGCGTATACGGCGGATTGGCGAGGACACCGTCGACTTCGAGATCGGGGAACGCGTCGGCGAGCAGGGCATCCCCCGCCCGGATGTCGGCGGCGGCCTGCGGCGCCAGCGTGCCCAACAGCGCGGCAGTACGGGCCGCTTGCACGGGCAGGATGTCCTGCCCCGCCAGCCGGGTCGCGCCCACCCGGGCGGCTTCGAGCAGCAGCGCGCCACCGCCGCAGGACGGATCGAGGACCGACCCGGGCGCACCGGTGACGGCGAGCAGGTCGGCCATCAGCGCGGCCACCGGCTGATCGGTGGGATACACCCCGGTACTCGGCCCGTCGAGACCCCGTTCGGCCAGCACCGACAGCGTCTGCCGCACACCGACTTCCCCGATCGCGTCCCGCACCGCCTCGCGCACCGCGTCGCCCGGCGGGGCGGCGGGATCGCCGACGAAGCTCATCAGCGCGGCGACCTGTTCAGGCGCGACCTCGGCCCGCAGCAGGGTGCGCAACCGCTGCACCGGTGAATCGGCGGCGGTCACCCCGTGCCCGCGCAGCCACTGCTGCACCTCGCCGAGGTCGAATAGGGGCCGGGATTCGGAGCCGCCGGGGACGGGGGCGGGGAAATCGGCGTGCCTGCGCCGCCAGTTGCTGACGGTCGCGCGGGTGACGCCGGCCAGCCGGGAGATCTCGGCGGCGGCGACGGTGGGCGTCGAGTCTGGCATGGGTCTCCTCGCGGTCGTAGTCAAACCTTACACACCGTCATTGACTTCCCAGGGTTCCAGTACACATGTTTTCACTATTCACGCTGAAAACATTGTTCCTCTGTTGCGTTCTCGTGACGGGCGGTGTAGCGTCCTTCTCAACGGCGCAGCGACCACCCGATGCGCATTCAACAGCACCGAAAGATGTTGACCATCAACAGCTTTCGTCATCACATCCGTCATCGAGCACCCCCGCAGTCAACGGCCAGCAGCGGCCGCGATCCGCCGTGCCCACACCCGAGGAGAACGTCATGTCCAACCCCCAGTACCCCGCACATCCCGGCGCCGCCCCGCAGCAGCCCTACTACCCGCAGCCCCCGCGTAAGCGGAAGGTCTGGCCGTGGGTGCTGGGCGGCTTCTTCCTCGCCGTCATCGCCCTGTTCGGCGGGTGCGCCGCGCTGATCGGCAGCGCTGCCGAGGAGGTCGCCAAGAACGAGGAGAGCCGCGCCTCGGCCGCCCCCGCCGGCACCGAGGTCCGCGACGGCAAGTTCAGCTTCACCGTGACCAAGGTGGACCCGCCGGTCACCACCGTCGGCGACAACCAGTTCCTGCAGAAGACCGCGCAGGGCGAGTTCATCCTGGTCTACGTCGATGTCGCCAACACCTCGACCGTCGCCCAGCAGTACTTCGGCTCCAACCAGAAGCTGATCGACGACCAGGGCCGCGAGTTCGCCAACGACACCTCGGCCGAGATCAATGTCAACGAGCAGCTCACCGCCGAGATCAACCCGGGCAACAAGATCTCCATGGTGCTGGTCTTCGATGTTCCGACGGGCACCGTGCCCGCCGCCGTGGAATTCCACGACTCGGCCTTCTCCAACGGCGTGCGCGTCGCCCTGAAGTAGACCCGGGAACCACGCGGGCCCAGCGATTTTCGCTGGGCCCGCGTTCGTCGTGCCGCGCCGGGCGAGCACCGCACCGCCGAGGCGACCGCCCGTGCGGGAAAATGGGGTGGTGAGCACCGATGACGCGCGATCCGGACCGCTGCTGAGCCCGACGATTCTGGTCATCACGCTGTGCAGGCGAGTGGAGGCCGAGCTGGCCGCGGCACTGGCGCCGCTGGACCTGACGGTGGCGCGCTTGGGGCTGCTGGGGCACATCAACGGCTTGCCGGGGGCCTCGTTCAGCGAGCTGGCACGGATGTCGGGCACCAGCGTGCAGAGCGTCCACACGGCGGTGAAAGCGCTGGTGGCGGCGGGTCTGGTGCGGGATCGCACGGCACGGGCCGGGTCGGCCTCGGTGATCGAGCTGACGACACAGGGCACGCGGCTGCTCGCCGAGGCGCGCGAGGTGGTGACCCGGGTCGACACCACCATGTTCGGGCCGGACGCCGACCCGATCCAGCGCGAGGTCGGTGCCGCCCTCGTCGCCGCCTTCGCCGGGATGGCCCCGCCAGACCCCCGCGGCGGATAACTCCACCCACCTTCAATAACCCTGAAGCTCGAGCTAGGCTTCAATCACATTGAAGGTCGGAGGGAGCAGTTCGTGGAACATCTGTTGCTGTCGGTGCATGTGTTGGCCGGCATCGTCTTCGTGGGCGGGTCGGCGGTCGCGACCAGTCTTTTCCCGCGCTACGCCCCGGTCACCGGCGAGGCGCCCGACCCGGAGTCGGTGCGCTCGCGGTCGGTGGCGGTCGCCATGCACCGGATCACCGGCAACTACGCCAAACTCGCGATCATCGTCCCGGTGATCGGCATCGTGCTGGCCACCATCCAGGGCCGGATGAACGAGATCTGGATCACCACCGCCATGATCACCACCGCCATCGCCGGTGGCCTGCTCGCCGTGCAGATCCATCCGCTGCAACGTCTGGCCCTCGACGAACCCGACGACGGCAAGCGCCTGCGTCAGCTGTCCATGCTCGCCGGGATCTACAACCTGCTGTGGACCGCGGTGGTGGTGCTGATGATCGTGCGCCCCGGATCGGACTGAGCCGCACCGGCGCTCAGGCGTGCCGGGCGCCGATGGTGTGCAGGATCTCGTGGATGACCGGGTCGGCGAGCCGGTTGGTCACCGTGCGGCCCGACCGGACGGACTCGACGCAGCCCTCCTGACGCAGCACCCGCAGCGCCTGGGAGATCGCGTTCTCGTTGCGCCCGAGCGCGGCCGCCAGCTCCCCCACGCTGATGCCCGGCGCCCGGTGCAGACACAGCAGGATCTCCAGCCGGCTCGGGTCCGACAGCAGGTCGAAGCGCTGCGCCCAGGCCCGGATCTCGACGTCACCGATCGCCCGGCGGCCGAGTTCGACCGGCGATCCGTCCAGTGTGCGTGGCTCTCCCATGGCGGGGTTCAGTGTAGCTCCCCTATCATCTGTCCATCTGTTCAGATAAACAGGAGTTGGGCGAGTGGGAATGCTACGGGTCAGGTCGCTGTGCACGCTGGGAGCGGCGCTCGCGCTGGCGATCTCACTGTCCGGGTGCGGGGCGCCCAGCAGCGGATCACCGGACGCGATCGTGCTGGCCGACGCCTTCGAACTGGGTGGCTACAACCCGGTGGCCGGGTACGGCGCCGCCGGGGAGGCGAAGGTCTACGACGGTCTGCTGCGCCTCAGCGGCGGCACGGGCATGCCCGGCTTCACCCCCGCGCTGGCCACCGAGCTGCCGACACCGAACGCCGACGCCACGGTGTGGACCGCGCCACTGCGCCAGGGCGTGCGTTTCAGCGACGGCTCGGACTTCGACGCCGCCGACGTGGTGGCGACCTATCGCGCGATCCTGGACCCGGCCTCGGCCTCGGAGGTCCGCTCCTCGTTCACGATGATCGACGAGGTCGAGGCCGTCGACGCGCACGCGGTGCGCTTCACCCTGCGTCACCCCTACGCCGCCTTCCCCACCAAACTGCTGATCGGCATCGTCCCGTCGGAGTCGGTGGCCACCCCCGGCCCGGCCACCGAATCCCCGCTCAACTCCGCGCCGATCGGCACCGGCCCCTACCGGCTGACCACCCTGGAACCCACCCGCGCCATCTTCGAGGCGAACGAGAACTATTGGGGTGGAGCGCCTTCGGTCAAGCGCCTGACCCTGCTCTACGTCCCCGACGACAACACCCGCGCCCAGCGCACGGCCGCGGGTGAACTCGACGGCACCTCCCTGCCCCCGCTGCTGGCGGCCACCTTCGACGGTCGCGCGGGAATGTCGGTGCGCGCCAACACCTCCGCCGATTGGCGCGGCGTCTCGATGCCCGCCGCCGACCCGGTCGCGGGCGATCCGGCGATCCGGCTCGCGCTCAATCACGCGGTGGACCGTCAGGCGATGATCGACAACATCCTCGGCGGCTACGGCAGGCCCGCCTACACGCCGCTGCCCGAGGTCTACGGCGACGCGCACGACCCGGCCGCCGTGTTCGCCTTCGACCGGGCCCGCGCCGAGCAGATCCTCGACACCGCGAACTGGCGGCCGGGTGCCGACGGTGTACGCGCGAAAGACGGTGTGCGCGCACGGTTCACAGTGATGTACAACTCCACCGACACCCTGCGCCGCGATCTCGCGCTGGCCTTCGTCTCCGATGCCCGCAAGGTCGGGGTCGAGGTCGATCTGGAGGCGCTGTCGTGGGACCGGATCGAGCCGCGCATCGCCCGCGACGGCATCCTGCTCGGCGGCGGCGACGAGCCCTACGATCCCGACACCCAGGTCTACAACACCCTGCACTCCCCCTCGCCCGATCTCGGCACGGGCAGCCCGTACGACAATGCCGGCCGCACCGATGATCCGGTGATCGACGCCCAGCTCGATCTCGCCCGCCGCAGTACCGATCCGGCGGTGCGGGCGGGCGCGTACCGGGCGGTGCAGAACCGCTACGTCCAGGCGCCCAGCCATGTCTTCCTGGTGCACCTGGATCACACCTATGTGGTGAAGGACTCCGGCTGGAACACCTCGGGCCCGATTCTGGAACCGCACGCGCACGGGGTCACCTGGGGTCCGTGGTGGTCGTTGCAGACCTGGTCGCGCCGGTGACGCGCGGCCGGTGGCGCGGTCGCGGGATCGCCGCCATGGCGGGCAGGCGGGTGCTCGTGCTGGTGCCGGTGCTGGTCGCGGTGTCGGCGGCGCTGTTCGCGGCGGCGGCGGTGTCACCGTTCGATCCGCTGGTCGGCTATCTGGGCTCGCGCTACGAGTCGACCAGCGCGGCCGACCGCACCCTGCTCGCCGATCAGCTGGGCCTGGATCTGCCCTGGTATCAGCTGTACGGGCGCTGGCTGGCCGATCTCGTCCACGGCGACCTCGGCACCTCGCGCGGGTTCTCCCAGCCAGTGGGTGAGCTACTCGCCCAACGGCTTCCGTGGACGATGCTGCTGGTGACGGTGGCGATGACCGCGGCCGTCGCGCTGGCGCTGAGTGTGGGCGCGTGGGCGGGCATGCACCGGGGCGGGGCGGTCGACCGGGCGGTCGCCGCGAGCTGTGTGGTGCTGCAGGGCCTGCCGCCGTTCGTGGTGTCGCTGGCCGCGATCGCCGTGTTCGCGGTGGGGCTGGGCTGGCTGCCGCCCGCCGGGCTCACCGACGCGGGCGCCGATCCGGATCTCGCCCAGGTGCTGCGGCATCTGGTGCTGCCCGCCGCGGCGCTGGCGCTCTCGCAACTGCCGTGGCTGCTGCTGGCGGTGCGCGAATCGGTGGCGGGCAATCGCGCCGAGGATTTCGTCGTCGGCGCGGCGACCCGGGGCATCGACTCCGCGACCATCACCCGCAGGCACATCCTGCCCACCTCGCTGGCGCCGTTCGTGACCATTCTCGGCGTCCGGCTGCCCGAGGTGGTGGTGGGCGCGGTGCTGGTGGAGGAGATCTTCTCCTGGCCGGGCATCGCCGGGGCGTTCGTGCGCTCGGCTCAGGATCTGGACATGGCCCTGCTGGCGGTGCTCACCGTCGGCACCACCTGCGCGGTCATGCTCGGGTCGCTGCTCGCCGATATCGCGGTGGTGCTGCTGGATCCGCGGGTGCGGGCCGATGGCTGAGCGGCGGCGGCTGCACGCCGCGCTCGCGGTGCTGCTGGCGGTGGTGGCCTACGCGGTGCTCGTGCCGTGGCTGGCCGGGGTCGACGAGCGGCTCACCGATTTCGCGACCGCCCGCCAGGCCCCCTCGGGGCAGTGGCTGTTCGGCACCGACGCCGCCGGGCGCTCGCTGTTCGTCCGGATCGCGGCGGCGCTGCGCACCTCGCTGCTCGTCGCCGCCTGCGCGGCCGCGCTGTCGACAGTGCTGGGCGTGCTGGTCGGGGCGGTGTCGGCGCTGGCCGGTGGCCGGGTGGACCGGCTGATCATGCGCTGCGCCGACACCGCCAACGCGCTGCCGCATCTGCTGCTCGGCATCGTCATCGTGGCGCTGTTCCGGGGGAATGTGGCGGCGGTGGTGCTCTCGATCGGGCTCACCCACTGGGTGCAGGTCGCGCGGATCGTGCGGGCCGAGAGCCTGAGCCTGCGTGAGCGCGACTACATCGCCGCGGCCGTGCTGGCCGGCGCGAGCCGCACCCATCTGCTGCGCACGCATCTGCTGCCCGCGGTCGCCCCGCAGGCACTGATCGCGGTGGTACTGCTGCTGCCCCACGCCATCTGGCACGAGTCGACCCTGTCGTTCCTCGGCTTCGGCCTGCCCCCGCACGAGCCGAGCCTGGGCACCCTGCTCGCCGAGGCCAGGACCTCCCTGCTGCTGGGCGGCTGGTGGACGCTGCTGTTCCCGGCCGGATTCCTGGTGCTGACCACCGTCGCCGTGGCCGTGGCCGGGTCCTCGCTGCGCACCCTGCTGCTGCCACCGAAACCGTCGAGGATGCCCCGATGACCGGACTGACCATCGAGGAGCTCACCGTCCGGATCCCGGTCCGCCCGGGCGAGGTGGTGCACGCCGTCACCGAGGTCTCCCTGGAGATCCCCGCCGGGACGGTGACCGCGCTCGCCGGTGAATCCGGGTGCGGGAAGTCGATCGTCGCGAGCGCGATCCTGGGTGTGCTGCCGCCGCACGCCGTCACCACCGGATCGATCCGCCTCGACCTCGCGGACCGGACCCTCGACATCCGCACCGACCGGCAGCCCTACCGGGGCCGCCACATCGCGCTGGTCCCGCAGTCGCCGGGCACCCACTTCACCCCCGTGCGCACCATCGGCTCCCAGCTCGCCGAGACGATCACCGCGCTCGGCACCGGCCACGACCCCGCCGACCTGCTGGCCAGGGCCGGACTCGAACCCGGCGCCCTCGGCAGGTTCCCGCACGAACTCTCCGGCGGGATGGCCCAGCGCGCGGCGGTCGCGGCGGCACTGGCCGGTGACCCGGCGGTGATCGTCGCCGACGAACCCACCGCCGGACTCGACCGCGCCCGCACCGACCAGATCGGCGCCCTGCTGCGCGAATGCGCCGACCGGGGCGCGGCGGTCCTGCTCATCACCCACGACCTCGGCCACCTGCTGCGTGCCGGAATCGCCGACACCGTCGCCGTCATGTACGCCTCCCGGCTGATGGAGGTCGGCCCCGCCGCCCAGGTGCTCGACGACCCGTGGCACGACTACACCCGCGACCTGCTCGCCGCCCTGCCCGAACGCGGCCTGCGCCCGCTCCCGCACCCGCCGCGCGCCCTGACGAACCTGTCCGAGATCTGCCCCTACGCGGGCACACCCACCACCCTGACCCCGCGCGCGCAGCGCCTGATCCGCGAACCGAGGTCCTGATGCTCGCCGCCGAAGCCGTCACCGTGGGCTACGACCCGGCCGCACCGGTCGTGCGCGGGGTGGACCTGCGGGTCGAGCCCGGCGAGATCGTCGGCATCACCGGCGATTCCGGTTCGGGCAAGACCACTCTGGCCCGCGCGCTGGCCGGTCTGCTCGCCCCCACCGCCGGGCGGATCACCTGCGACGGCCAGTCCCCGCGACAGCGGCGCGGGGCGGTCGCCATGGTCTTCCAATCACCGCGCGCCGCCACCGATCCCCAGCTCACCCTGGCCCGGATCATCGCCGAACCCGCCGTGATCCGCCGCGCCCCCACCCCCGACCTGCCCGCGCTCGCCGCCGAGGTCGGCCTCACCCCCGACCTGCTCGACCGCCGCCCGCACGCCCTCAGCGACGGCCAGCTCCAACGCGCCTGCCTGGCCCGCGCCCTGGCCCAGCAGCCGCGCTACCTCATCCTCGACGAGGCCACCGCCATGCTCGACGCCGCCACCACCGCCACCGTCGTGCGCCTCGTCATGGACCGCGCCGCCACCGGCCTCGGCGTCGTCCTCATCAGCCACGACCACGCCCTGCTCGACGTCGCCTGCACCCGGGTGACCGAGCTGCGCGCCGGGGCCCTGCACGGATCTCCGCAAGAACCGCACGAATACCTCAGGTAGGTCTCAGGAACCGCTCTTAGCGTGAGCCCCTGTGACTTTCGCGCCGCAGGAATCCCGCACCACCCGACGCAGCCTGAGCGGCTGGTGCCGGACCTCGCCCACCGTCGCCGAGGTGCTGCGCACCCCGGATCTCGCGGTGATCGCCGAACGGGTACGCACCGCCGGACCGCGCGGGGTGATCGCGCGCGGGCTCGGGCGCAGCTACGGCGATCCCGCGCAGAACGCCGGTGGCCTGGTGATCGACATGACCGCGCTGGACCGCGTCCACCACATCGACCCCGGCAGCGGGATCGTCGACGTCGACGCGGGCGTCAGCCTGGACACCCTCATGCGCCGCGCGCTGCCGCACGGGCTGTGGGTGCCGGTGCTGCCGGGGACACGGCAGGTGACCGTCGGCGGGGCGATCGCCTCGGATATCCATGGCAAGAACCATCATTCGCAGGGCAGCTTCGGCAACCACGTGGTGTCGCTGGACCTGCTCACCGCCGACGGCGCGCTGCGCACCCTCACCCCCGAGGGCGAGGACGCGGCCCTGTTCTGGGCCACCGTCGGCGGGATGGGCCTGACCGGCATCGTCACCGGCGCGCGAATCCGGCTGCAACACACCGAGACCGCGTACTTCCTCGTCGACAACGATCGCACCCGCGACCTGGACGAGACGATGGAACTGCTCACCGGCGGCTCCGACGACGGCTACGACTATTCGATGTCGGTGCCCGACACCATTTCCACCGGACCGAAACTCGGCCGCGCCGGGTTCAGCCGTGGTTCGCTGGCGACGGTGGATCAATTGCCGGTGAAACTGCGGCACCGCCCGCTGAATTTCGATGCACCGCAATTGTTCACCGTGCCCGATATCTTTCCCAACGGAATGGTCAACGGGGTCACCACCCGTATCGCCGCCGAGGCGGCGCATCGCCTGTTCCCGCGCCGCGCCCGCGGGCGCATCCAGAATCTGACGCAGTTCTATCACCCGCTGGATCTGCTCGGGGAATGGAATCGCGCCTACGGCAGGCGCGGATTCCTGCAGTACCAGTTCTCCATGCCCTTCGGCGCCGAGCGGCAGCTGGCCGAGGCGGTGCGGTTCGTGGCCGAATCGGGGCACCACTCGTTCCTCAATGTGTTCAAGCGGATGGGCGCGAGCAATCCGGCGCCGCTGTCGTGGCCGCACCCCGGATTCATGCTGAGCTTGGACTTCACCCTCGCCGAGGGTCTGGACCGGATGTGCGCGGCCCTCGACGAACGGGTGCTGGACGCGGGCGGGCGGCTCTATTTCGCCAAGGACTCGCGCACCTCCCCGGCCATGGTCGCGGCCATGTATCCCCGGCTCGACGAATGGCGGCAGATCCGTGACGCGGTCGATCCCGAGGGGGTGTTCGCCTCGGATATGTCCCGGCGGCTGCGCTTGACCGGACTCTGACGTGCCGCAGATCACGATTCCGAAAATTCGCCCGAAAGCCATTCCCGGCAAATGAATTTCATCGGCGATGACGCAGATCACTGTCCGTTTCGGCTTCTCAGGACATTTTAAGTTACTTTTCGGCAACATTGAGTTGGACACTTGCTCATGGGTGCTCGATCGAGGGCCTGCGCTCCCCCCGGAGCACCGCCATTGAGGGAAAGACTGCATTCATGAAGTTCAGCAAGGTTGCCGCAACCTCCGCACTTGTCATCGCCGCGCTCGGGGTCGCCACCGGCACCTCGCACGCCGCTCCGGCGCCCGCCCCGATCCCCGCCTTCCTCGACGGCGTCGAGCAGGGCGTGAACCAGGTGCTGCCCGGCATCGGATGGAAGACCGGCATCGAGGGCGACGCCGTGGTCGTCGAGACCGACGCGGGCTCGCTCACCACCGAGAACAACCAGTTCCAGGTGCGCGACGACCAGGGCAATGTCGTCGCCGCGCTGCCGCTGGCCTACACCATCGACGACCTCGAGTACCCGATCGACGCCGCCATCGACGGCACCCGCGCGCTGCTCACCCCGCGCACCGAGGCCGCCGCGGCCCGCCCGGCCGCGCTGAAGCCGGTCGTGCGCCAGGACGCCTTCGACGACGCCGTCTCGGCCGCGGCCACCCAGTTCGGCATCATCACCTCGATCGGCACCCTGGTGGGCACGCTGGTCGGCGGTGGCGCGGGCTGCGTCATCGGCGGTATCGGCGGCCTGGTCCTTGGCATCCCGGTGCTCGATCTCGGTGGCGCGACCGGTCTGGCCGGCTGCCTGGCCGGTGCGGCCATCGGCATCCCGCTGGGTGCCGCCGCCGGTCTGGTGCTGACCGGTGTGCCCGCCGCGATCGTGGTCGGCATCGGCTTCCACAACCGCGTCAACGCGCCCGAGAACCAGTAGTCCCGCGCGCACCGAGAACCCCGTCCACGCTGGTGGGCGGGGTTCTCGCCGTTCAGGTCAGCCGGATGCGCAGGGTCCGGTAGGTGGGGATGAAGACCTTGCGACGGTAGCGCCGCTCGACGATCTCCCACGGCCTGCCCGCCGAGGTGAGCGCTTCCAGCAACGCGGTCAGTTCCGAATGCACCAGCTGGGCGCCCAGGCACAGGTGCCTGCCACCGCCGAACCAGAGCTGACGGGTCTCGGGCACGTAGTCGCGGTCCACCCGGAACTCGCCGACGGCGTTGTTGATGGTCCAGGTGAGGATCTTGACGTGCTCGCCCGCCCGCAGGTCCCGGTCGGCGACGCGCACGTCGGCGGTGACCGAGCGCCCGACCAGATAGGCCGGGCTGGTGACGCGCAAGGTCTCGCGTACCGCGTCCGCGATCCGGTCGGGCGCGGCGAGCAGCGCGCGATGCTGACCGGTGTCGTGCAGGATGGCGACCATCCTGGTCATCGCGCTGGCCAGGGTGTCGGTGCCCGCCACCGCCATCAGGATCGCCAGGCCCGCCGCGTGCTCGACCTCGAGCCCCAGTTCCCGGCAGCGGCCCAGGGTGGTGTCGGGGTCGGCGCGGGCGTAGGCGTCGGGCACGTTGACGGCCAGCTGGGTAGCCAGCTCCCTGGCCCGCGCCACCGCGACCGGGTCCAGCGTGGTCGAGGCCATCGTGCCGAAACCCAGGTTCACCAGCTCTTCGACATGGTGGAACAGCCGCAGGAACAGCGCGTCCTGGTCGGCGTCGGGGTCGCCGCCGATGGCCGCGGCGATGTCGACCGGGCGCATGCCGACCAGGTCCGAGACGCTGCGGCCGACCAGGATCTGCGCGCGGGTGGCGAGGTCGACGGTCTCGCCCGCGGCCAGCCGATCGCGCAGATCGTCCAGGTCGGGCCCGATCACCCGCCGGACCAGCGCGTCGGTGTGGGTGAGGGTGAACAGGTCGCGCACCTTGGCGCGCAGCGCGGTGTGCCCGGGACCCTCGAACAGGTCCTCGACCCATTCGCCGATGACCTGCGCCCACCAGTGTCCGGCCGCGCCCTCGGAGACGATGCTGAAGTGCGTGCTGTCGTTGTAGATCTGGCGCGCCACGAGCGGATCGGCGACGAACCAGCCCAGTCCAGGGACCTTACGGATCGGCCGCGCCACCCTCCCCAGCAGCAGTAACCCCGGTAGCCACGGCTGACCTGCGGCGAGAAGGGCGAGTTCCTGACGACGAGCGGCACTCCACACCCCGGCAGAATCTAGTTGACCGTGACCGAATAGTGAAGATCTGTGACTAGGATCGGCGGGATGCGCTGATGGTGGGCTGTCCATCGCGCGACCTCGAAGAAGTGTGAATGCCATGGTGAACTCGACAATCGAAGCTGTCGGCGCGTATCTGCCGGCCCGGGAAGTGACCACCGCGGAGCTGATGCGTCAGCTCGCTGTCGATGCGCCGCTGGATCTGGAGAAGGTCAGCGGCGTCAGCGCGCGCCGGGTGCGCGCCCCCGACGAGGACTCCTTCACCATCGCCCTGGCGGCGGCCCGCGGCGCGCTCGCGAACTCCCGCTACGAGGCCGCCGACCTGGATGTGATCATCTCCTGCTCGATCACCCGGACCCGCGGCGAGGACTTCTGCTTCGAACCGTCTTTCGCGCTCACGCTGCGCAACGCGCTGGGCGCCCGCCGCGCCATCCACTTCGACGTGTCCAATGCCTGCGCCGGGATGATGACCGGAGTCCTGGTGCTGGACAGGATGATTCGTTCCGGTGCCGTGCGCAGGGGCCTGGTCGTCTCCGGTGAGTGCATCACCCCGATCTCCGACACCGCGGTGCGCGAGATCTCGCAGAAGTACGACCCGCAGTTCGCCTCGCTCACCGTCGGTGACGCGGGCGCGGCCGTGGTGCTCGACAGCACCGACGGCCCCGGCCTGGACTACGTGGAACTCAACACCAGCGCCGCCTTCGCGAAACTGTGCCTGGGCATGCCCAGCGACCAGGGCCCCGGCGTCGCCCTCTACACCGACAACCGCGCCATGCACAACGAATCGCGCTACCTGCTGTGGACCACGCGTCAGCGCGAGTTCCTCGCCGCGCGCGGCACGAGCTTCGCCGAGGAGGGCTACGACTACCTCATCCACCACCAATTCAGCGGTCCGGCGGTCGAATTGATCGACAAGATCGCCGAACGCGAATTCGACGCGCTGATGCCGCCGAAGCTGGCGGTGCTCGACCGCTACGGCAACACCGCCTCCACCTCGCATTTCGTGGTGCTGCACGACGCACTGCGCCAGGGCCTGATCGCACCGGGGTCCAAGGTGCTGCTGGTGCCCGCCGCCTCCGGGGTGGTCGCCGGGTTCCTGTCGGTGACAATCGGCGAACTTCGGGTATAGGACAGTATGGGAATCATCATTTCTTCGGCCGTCACGCAGTCCGGCGGCGTCAGCTCGGTGGGTCAGGCGGCCGAGGCCGCGCGTGCCGCGCTGACCGGCGCGGGCTGTACCGCCGAACAGGTCGACGCGCTGATCAATGTCGGGGTCTACCGCGACGCGAACCTCGTGGAACCGGCCGTCGCGGCCCTGATCCAGCAGGCCGCCGGGATCGGGCTGGACTATCGCGCCGGCGAGCTGCCGTGCCTGTCGTTCGACCTGATGAACGGGGCCTGCGGGCTGGTGAACGCGGTCGGCGTGGCATCGTCGCTGCTGGCCGATCTGCCCACCGGGCACGTGGTCGTGGTGAGCGGCGACGCGCACCCGTCGCAGCGGGCCGACGCGGACTTCGCCTTCGAGCCGGTGGGTGCGGCGCTGGTGCTCGAGAACCACAGCGACGCCGTCGGTTTCGGTGGGGTGCACGTGAGTGCCGGTGACACGCTGCCCGATCCGCAGGGCTACGTCACGCTCTCGGCCATGGGTACCGAGGGCCGCTCCTCGATGACCGTCGAACTCGCCACCGGCACAGCCGAACTCGTCGAGCACGCCGCCACCGCCGCCCGCGAGGCCCTGGCCGCCGACGGTCTCGACGCCACGAGCGTGGTGCTGCTGTGCGGCAAGCCGACCCCGGATTTCGCCGCGACCCTGGCCGCCGAACTGGGCATCGACACCGTGATCACCGACGACTTCGCCGGTGACGCCCACACCTCCGCGCTCACCGCCGCCTTCGTCGCGGCCAGGGATGCCGGAGCGACCGGGCGGCCGCTGCTGTTCGTGGCCGCCGACGGCGGGCCGACCGCGGCCGCCGTGACCTACCGAGGACTGGGAGTGCAGTGACCAAGCCGAGCCGACCGATGCATGCCGTTCCCGACCTGGTCGACGACGACACCTGGACCGTGCGGCCCGCGCAGACCGGTGGCGCCCGCCACCGCGCGCAGGCGCCCGACCGCACCCTGGTGCTCGCGCTGCGGTCGATCCCGATCATCGGCTGGATCTTCCTGGCCATCGGCGTGATCCGCCCGTTCCGCTCCCGTCCGCTGCGCGCGATCTTCTGGATCGACGCGTTCCTGAGCACCGTCGTGCACGCCGCCCAGGTACCCGCCGCCCGCCGCGAAGCCGCCGCCCGCGGCATCACCCCCGGCCGGGCCACCGCGATGACCATGCTGCTCGGCGCGACCTGGTGGAAGACCCTCGATCCTCGATGAGCACGACGCTGGACGCGCACGACACCTCTGGGCGATCCCTCGCCGAGGGGATGTCGTGGGCTCCGGCGCGAGATGTCTATGAGGGATGCAGCAGTAGGCGCCGTTCGGGCGCCGGCCAGCCTCGCCGGCGCTGGGCAGGCGCCAGCCAACGCGTGGGGCACTATCTGGGTGCCGGTCAGCACAGCGGGCACTGCCCAGACGCCGGGCGGCGCGGTGGGCGCTGGGCGGGTGCTGGTCGGTGTGGTGAGGTGGGGGCGATGTCGGGGTGGCGCCGTAGGGTGGCGCGATGACGGTGCTGGTGACGGGGGCGAGCGGGTTCGTCGGTGGGGCGGTCGTGCGTGGGCTGGTCGCGCGGGGGGTGCCGGTGCGGGCGATGGTGCGGGACCGGGGGTCGGCGCCCGAGGGAGTCGAGGTGGCGGTGGCCGATCTCGGGGACGCGGCGGCGCTGGCGCGGGCAGTGTCCGGGGTGGAGGCGGTGGTGCACGCGGCCGCGCTGCTCGGGGAGTTCGGGCGGCCCGCGGAGTTCTTCGCGGTGAATGTGGCCGGGACGGACCGGCTGATGCAGGAGGCCGCGGCGGCGGGGGTCGCGCGGTTCGTGTTCATCGGGAGCCCGAGCGCGCTCATGGCACCCGACGGCGGTGATCAGCTCGGCATCGACGAGACGGTCCCGTACCCGGCGAAGTTCCTCAACAGCTACTGCGAGACCAAGGCCGTCGCCGAGCAATTGGTACTCGCCGCCGACACCCCGGAATTCACCACCTGCTCCCTGCGCCCGCGCGCGGTGTGGGGCCCCGGTGACCGCAGCGGCCCGGTCGTGCAGCTGCTGGCGAAACTGCGGGCCGGGCGCCTGCCCGACCTGTCCGGCGGACGCGAGGTGTGGGCGTCGCTGTGCTACATCGATCATCTCGTGCAGGCGGTCACACTGGCACTGACGGCCGAGAATATCGGTGGCCGCGCGTATTTCGTCGCCGACGCCGAACCGGTGCCGGTCTGGCCGACACTGGACGCGGTGGCCGCGCGCTTCGGCCTGACCGGGCCGAGTATCGCCCTGCCCGCCCCGGTAGTCGGCGGCGCGCTGGCGGCGATCGAAGCCGTCTGGCGGATTCCGGCGGTCGCGCAGCGGTGGACGCCGCCGCTGTCGCGCTACGCGGTCGCGCTGGTCACCCGCTCGGCCACCTACGACATCTCGCGCGCCGAACGCGAACTCGGCTATCGACCGGAACTGTCCTTCGCCGAGGGCTTGGACCGGTTCCACGAATGGGTCACCGCGACAGGCGGACTCGACCGGCTGCTGGAGGACCTGTGAACTACCACCGGAACACACCACGAGCGCCACTGCGCCCGCCGGAAGTCCGCGCGCGATGACCCCGGCACTGTGGGTGGTGATCCCCGCCTTCAACGAGGAACGCGGCATCGAGGCGACCCTCGAGGCGGTGGCGGCCCAGCACGACACCGATTTCGCGGTCGTCGTCGCGGACAACACCTCCACCGACCGCACCGTCGAGATCGTCGAGAAGTTCGCCGCCCGGTATCCGGTGCCGCGCATCGAGGTGATCACCGAGCCGCAGAAGGGCACCGGTGCCGCCGCCGACACCGGCATGCGCTACGCCATCGCGCAGGGCGCCACCCTGCTCGCGCGCACCGACGCCGACTGCCTGCCCGCCCCCGACTGGACCGCGCGGATCAGGGCCGGTTTCGATTCCGGCCTGCGCCTGGTGAGCGGGCAGCTCGTCCCCCGCACCGACGAGGGCGTGTCCTGGCTGGACCGCACGATCATCCGCGTCGCCCTCGAGCTCGCCTCCGCCTTCGGCAAGGTGCGCTCGGGCAACCGGGACCCGAGATACCTCGGTCCGTACGTGATGACCCCCGGCTGCAATATGGCGATCACCGCCGAGTTGTATGTCGCCGCAGGAGGTTTCCCGCGCACCGCCATCGAGGACCTGCACGAGGACCGCGCACTGGTCAATGCCGTGCGCACCATCACCACCGACTACGGCCTGCGCCGGGACGTGCGCGTCCACGGCTCCAACCGGCGCGTGCGCGCCTGGGGAATCCGCAAGACACTGGCCTGGTACGCCGATCACCGCTATCGTCCCGACGTCGTCGACATCCGGTGAGACGGCAGCATCGAGGGGGAATGTGACGTGACCACCGACTTCCTGGCCCGCCTGGCCGCGCACGCCGAACGGATTCCCGACGCCTCGGCGTTGGGAACCGTGGGCAAACGCGCGCTCACCTACCGCGAACTGGTCGAGACCGTCGGGCGGGTGGCACACAATCTGCGGGTGGCCGGGTTCCGGCCCGGCGACCGGATGCTGTTCTCCATCCGGCCCGGGGTGTCCTCGGTACTGCTGATCTTCGGGACCATCGCGGCGGGCGGCACGATCGTCTTCGTCGATCCCGGTGTCGGCCCCGAACTGTTCGCCTCCCGCGTGTCACTGGTCGAACCCACTTGGGCCGCAACGGAATCGCTGCTGTACGCGGTGAGCGGGCCACTGGCGGGACTCGGCCGCAGGCGCGGGCTCGCACTCCCCCGCTTCGGCGCGCTGCCGGTGCGTCATCTCCACAGCGGTCCCTGGCTGCCGGGGACGCCGCTCAGCTCGAAACCCTTGCGCCGCTTCACCGGTGGCGCCGAGACCACGCCCCTGCCGCCGATCGATCCCGAAGCCGACGCGCTGATCGTGTTCACCTCCGGCACCACCGACGACCCGAAAGCCGTTGTGCACACCCGTGCTTCGCTCAGCGCCGGGCTCGCCGCGATGGGCGGACGCACCAGCCTGGCGCCGGGCGCGTTCCTGCACACCGAGCAGCTCATGATGGGCCTGCCCGCGCTGATGGCCGGTGCGCGCTGGGCCCTGCCCCGCTACCCGCGCCTGGGCACCCACATCGACCCGGTGCGGTTCACCGCCCAGCTGCGCAGCGCCACCCACGCCTTCTACACCCCGGCCGACCTCGCCGTCGCCCTCGACGCCATCGAGGCCGGGGAGCTGAGCACGCCGCCGCACCTGCGCCAGGTCGCCCTCGGCGGCGCGCCGGTCACCACCGCCCTGCTGCGCCGAGCCCGGAAGTCACTGCCCGACACCGAATTCCTCGCCATCTACGGCATGACCGAGATCCTGCCGGTCGCCGTCGCCACCGGCGCGGCCAAACTCGCCCACGACGGCGACCTGCTCGGCACCCCGGTGCGCGGCGTGCGGGCGCGCATCGCCGAGGACGGCGAACTCGTGCTGGCCGGGCCCAACCTGTGCCGCGGCTATCTCGGTCACGAGCCGTTGCGTGAGGTCGCCACCGGTGACCTGGCCCGTTTCGACGGCGACCAGCTCGTGCTCACCGGCCGCAAGAAGGACATGATGATCCGCGGCAAGACCAATATCTACCCCGGCCTCTACGAACCGGTGATCACCGCGATCGACGGGGTGCGCGAGGCGATCATGGTCGGGCTGGCCGACGAGGTCGGCGACGAGCGGATCGTGCTGGCGGTGGTCGCCGAGCCGGACGCGGGCGATGTCGCCGGGCTGCTGCGTGCGCGGTTGCCGCAGATCATCGATGTCTCGGCGGTGCCCGACGACATCGTGGTGGTCGAGCGGATCCCGGTCAGCGGGCGCACGAACAAGCCCGATCGGGGGGCGTTGCGGGAGCTGGTGCGGGTCAGCGCGCCGGTCGGGGTTGATGCACGGCCTCGGCGGTGAGCAGGTGCAGTGTGTTCGTGGCGAGGGCCTCGATATCCGGGCGCGGGAGCAGGTCGTCGACGTAGCAGAACGTCATCGACAGGGTGTCGTCGAGCGTGGCTACGGCCACGGTGAGGGCGCTGGCGCAGGAGTTGGTGCCCGCCACGGTGAGGGCGGTGAGTTCCATCGGTTCGGGGGTCGGTGGCGGGGTGAGCCTGCCGAGATTGCTCAGGGTGACGTTCCACGGGGCGCGGCGGTCGATGAGTTCGATGGCGCGCCTGCCGGATTCGAGGGAGCGGGGGCAGCCGTAGCGGATGGCGGCCAGCGCGGTGAGGTCGGCGTGGCGGTCCAGGCGGCGGGTCAGCTGGGCTTTCGCGTCGCGCGCGGCATCCCAGAGCGAGTGCGGCGGGCCGAAGGGAACGAAGGTGGGGACCACCGCGGTGAACATGCCCGGTTCGTCCTCGTCCGGGGCCGGTTCCAGGCGGGACCGCACGTCCACCGGAATGCCGATCCCGGCCACCCCGGAACCGCGCGGGGACAGCCCACCGAGGCCGTGGGCCAGCGCCGCGGCGACGGCGGCGTTCACGGTGACACCCGACTCGTGGCAGCGGGCGCGCAGGGCGGCGAGATCGGGGCCCTGGATCGTGCGGATCACCGTGCGCGTGCGCCGCACCGGCAGCGGCGGCGCGGTCCCGGGCAGGCCGACCGCGCGGCGCAGGACCGCGGTGAGCTGACCCGTGAGATTGGTGCGCAGGCAGCGCGGCAGGCGGGTGTGGCGCGGCGGGATCAGGTCGTCGGGCGGCGGAATCGGTGGACGCGAGATCGCCGGGGCGGGCGCGCCGAAGGCGTAGGCGAGCAGGCGCCAGCCCAGCGCGGCCATCGACCGTCCGTCGAGCAGCACGTGCGAGAGCACCAGGATCAGATCGTGCTGTTCCTCGGAAGTGCCGGGGCGCCAGACCAAGTCGATGATCCGGCCGGGCGAGGTGGTCAGGTCGACCGGTTCGGCGAGCTGCTCGTCGAAGACCGCGTGCCAGTCGCCGGGATCGCCGACGACGCGGTGCAGCACCGGCAGGTGCGGGTCGGGTGACGGAACGAAACACGGGCCGTCGGCGACGACCGTGCGCAGCAGCGGGAACTCCGCGACCACCGCGGCGGCCGCGTCCTCCAGGCGATACGGCCCGATCGCCCCGCGCACCCGCAACCGGACCACACAGTTGGCGGGAGAGAGCTGATCGACGAGCCAGAACCACCGTTCCGAGGCCGACAGCGGGCGGACCACCTCGGTGCGCACCTTCGCGGCCTCCCGTCCCTCGGCAACCAGCTCCTGCGAGCGTAGCCGCGAGCCGGTGGGCGGCGCTTCCGCCCGGTGGTACTACATGCGTATTATGGACTGATGGGTTTCGAGTGGCCTGATTGGGCGATCGCTCACCTGATCGGCATCGAACCCCGCGAGGTTCGGCAGGTCCTCGCAGCGTCACAACGGTGGCCACGCCCAGCCTTCGACGGCCGGGTGGCCGTGCTGACGGTGTGGGGGCGCACCACGGCCGGACGCCCGCTGATCGTGGTCACACGGCAGCGCGACGACTGGACGTGGGTGATCATCGGCGCACGCGCGATGCGCGCCGAGGAACTGGCGCAATTCGAGCAGTGGGAAAGTGGGAACCGATCATGAGCGATCAGGACTATCCGACCGGCAGGGAAGAACTCGCCGATTTCATGGATCGGCTGACCTTCTCCGACGCGGCCGCCGACGCCCCACCACGCCTGCCCGCCAACGAGGACATCATGGTCACCACCTCGATCCGCCTCCCCCTAGCCCTGCACTCGCGCCTCAAAGACCTCGCCGACGAACGCCGCGTCGGCGTCTCCACCCTCCTACGCGAATGGGCCGAAGCGGCAGTCGCCGACATCGACGACGAAGACCAGCTCATCTCCCTCGCCGAAGCCAAACGCGCCCTGTCCCGAGTCCACCCCATCCACCGAGCGTCCTAGCGGTCCGGGCCTCTTTCGGCACTCTGCGGGTTCGCGCTCAGTCCTCGGCGTTCAACACTCGTACCGTGCAGGTGATGCCCGGGGCTTTGGACAAGCGGGTGTCGGTGGTGAGTAGTTCGCAGGCGTAGGCTTCCGCGGCGGCGACGTAGGCGGCGTCGTAGGCGGTCAGGTTGTCGCGGAGTTCCCAGATTCTGGGGACCAGGACGCGGGTGACAGGGACTTCGGGGTCGAGTTTTTCCAGGGCGGTGACGGCTCGGGCGGCTTGGGCGGGGGTGAGGGTGCCCGCTCGGGTGAAGCGGCGGATCACGGAGAGGACCTCGACGGTCCAGTGCTGGGGGGCTATCCAGCGGTTGTCGGCTTCGAGGGCGGTGCGGCAGCGCTCGCCCAGGGGGCCGGGGTTCAGGAGGGCGTGGGCGAAGACCGAGGCGTCGACCACGATCACTCGACCACCTCCCCGCCGGTCAGGGTCGAATCTCGTTCTGCCCGTTCGGCGTCCAGGGCCACCTGGATGTCCCGGGCGGGGAAGGCGATGTCCCGGGTGACGGGGCTGAACTGTTTGAGGACGGCGATATTGTCCTGGCGGCGGGCCTCGTCGCGGATGAGGTCGAACAGGAAGGCCTGGAGGGACTGACCACGGCGCTGGGCCAGCGCGACCAGCTGGTCACGCAGGGGCTCCGGGACGTCGCGGATCTGCAAAGCAACCATGCATGCAATAGTACATGCGACATGCATGCATGACTACATGCATGAGGCAGGTGCGAGAAGTAGCCGAAACGGGCGAAGGCCCCCACCGGGGTGGGGGCCTTCGTCGGGTCGGGGGTCAGCGGCGGCGCTTGCCCTTGGATTCGGCGCGGGCGGCTTCGCGGCGGGAGCGGCGGGGGGCCTGTTGTTCGCGGCCGCCGTATTCCTGGGCGTCGGAGTGGGATTCGGCGCGGCCGTCCTCGGCGGGGCCCGAGTAGTTCAGGCCGCGGGGGGTGGACTCGTCGATGCCCTTGGCGCGCAGGGCGGGCGGGGCCTGGGTGGGGGCCGCGTCCTGGGGGCGGGCGCCGACCGGGGAACGCAGGCCCTTGTCGATGGAGACGCCTTCGGGCTGGGGCTGCTGGACCTCGACCTGGAGGTTGAACAGGAAGCCGACCGACTCCTCTTTCAGACCTTCCAGCATCGCGGCGAACATGTCGAAGCCCTCGCGCTGGTACTCGACCAGCGGGTCGCGCTGGGCCATCGCGCGCAGGCCGATGCCCTCCTTGAGGTAATCCATCTCGTAGAGGTGCTCGCGCCACTTGCGGTCCAGCACCGAGAGCAGCACCTGGCGTTCGAGGTTGCGCATCGCGCCCTCGCCCGCGAGGCCGTCGATCTCCTGCTCGCGCTTCTCGTAGGCGGTGTGCGCGTCGTCGAGCAGGGCCTCGCGCAGTTCGTCGCGGGTGAGTTCACCGGCGTCACCGGTGGCGGTCTCGCCGGCGAGTTCCTTGGCGTCCAGGCTCACCGGGTACAGCGTCTTGAGCGCGCCCCACAGCTTGTCCAGATCCCAGTCCTCGACATAACCCTCGGCGGTGGCGCCGTCGACGTAGGCGGTGACCACGTCGGTGATCATGTTCTGGACCTGGCCCTCCATGTCCTCGCCACGCAGGATCCGGTTGCGCTCGCCGTAGATGACGGTGCGCTGCTGGTTCATCACCTCGTCGTACTTCAAGACGTTCTTGCGGATCTCGAAGTTCTGCTGCTCGACCTGGGTCTGCGCGCTCTTGATGGCCTTGGAGACCATCTTGGCCTCGATCGGCACGTCGTCGGGCAGGTTCAGGCGGGTCATGATGGCCTCGAGCGCGGCACCGTTGAAGCGGCGCATCAGCTCGTCACCCAGCGACAGGTAGAAGCGGGACTCGCCCGGGTCGCCCTGACGGCCCGAGCGGCCGCGCAGCTGGTTGTCGATACGGCGCGACTCGTGGCGCTCGGTGCCCAGCACGTAGAGGCCACCGGCCTCGCGCACCTTCTCCGCGTCGTCCTCGGTCTGCTTCTTGACCTGCTCGAGCGCCGAATGCCACGCGGCCTCGTACTCGTCGGGGGTGTTCACCGGGTCGAGGCCCTGCTTGCGCAGCAGGATGTCGGCGATGATGTCGGCGTTGCCGCCGAGCACGATGTCGGTACCACGACCGGCCATATTGGTGGCGACGGTGACCGCGCCGGGCCGGCCGGCCTCGGCGATGATCTGGGCCTCCTGCTCGTGGAACTTCGCGTTGAGCACCGAGTGGGCCACGCCGCGCTTGGTGAACTGCTTGGACAGGTACTCCGAGCGCTCGACGCTGGTGGTACCGATCAGGACCGGCTGGCCCTTCTCGTGACGCTC
Source organism: Nocardia sp. NPDC004415 (assembly GCF_053602435.1). NCBI lineage: Bacteria > Bacillati > Actinomycetota > Actinomycetes > Mycobacteriales > Nocardiaceae > Nocardia > Nocardia sp. NPDC004415. The sequence goes on along the minus strand of NZ_JBSGDP010000028.1, from coordinate 30,253 downwards.
CACCACGTCGTCGACGACGGCGTTGAACTTGGCCTCTTCCGACTTGTAGATCAGGTCGGCCTGGTCCTTGCGGACCATCGGCTTGTTGGTCGGGATCGGGACGACACCGAGCGAGTAGATCGAGTGCAGCTCGGCGGCCTCGGTCTCGGCCGTACCGGTCATGCCGGAGAGCTTGTCGTAGAGGCGGAAGTAGTTCTGCAGGGTGATCGTGGCCAGGGTCTGGTTCTCCGGCTGGATCTCGACCTTCTCCTTGGCCTCGATCGCCTGGTGCATGCCCTCGTTGTAGCGGCGCCCGACCAGGATGCGGCCGGTGAACTCGTCGACGATGATCACCTCGCCGTCGCGGACGATGTAGTCCTTGTCGCGGGTGTAGAGCTCCTTGGCCTTGATGGCGTTGTTCAGGTAGCTCACCAGCGGCGAGTTGGCGGCCTCGTAGAGGTTGTCGATGCCGAGCTGGTCCTCGACGAACTCCACGCCCGCCTCGTGCACGCCGATGGTGCGCTTCTTGATGTCCACCTCGTAGTGGACGTCCTTCTTCAGCAGCGGCGCGATGCGCGCGAACTCGGCGTACCACTTGGAGGAGGCGTCGGCCGGGCCCGAGATGATCAGCGGGGTGCGGGCCTCGTCGATGAGGATGGAGTCGACCTCGTCGACCACGGCGAAGTTGTGCCCGCGCTGGACCAGATCGTCCAGGGAGTGGGTCATGTTGTCGCGCAGGTAGTCGAAGCCGAACTCGTTGTTCGTGCCGTAGGTGACATCGGCGTGGTAGGCCACGCGGCGCTCGGCCGGGGTCATGCCGCCCAGGATCACGCCGACCTCGAGGCCGAGGAAACGGTGCACGCGGCCCATCCACTCCGCGTCGCGCTTGGCCAGGTAGTCGTTGACGGTGACGACGTGCACACCCTCGCCGGACAGGGCGTTGAGGTAGGCGGGCAGCACACAGGTCAGGGTCTTGCCCTCACCGGTCTTCATCTCGGAGATGTTGCCCAGGTGCAGCGACGCGCCACCCATGATCTGCACCTTGTAGTGCTTCTGGTTCAGCACGCGCCAGGACGCCTCGCGGGCCACCGCGAAGGCCTCGAGCAGCAGGTCGTCGAGGGTCTCCCCGTCGGTGTAGCGCTGCTTGAACTCGTCGGTCTTGGCGCGCAGCTCGTCGTCGGTGAGCTGTTCGATCTCCTCGCCGTACGCGATGACCTCGTCGGCGAGGTTCGACAGCCGCTTGACCATGCGGCCTTCACCAATCCGTAGCAACCTCGTCAGTGTCAGCGCAGGCACGGGTCTCGTCAGTCCTCTGGTCGAAGTGTGGGTCGGCTGGTGAGCCACAGTGTTGTGGGCCATGGTAGTCCGCAGACCACCGTACCCGGCGGGGTGCACCGGTGCCCGGTGTACCAGGCGCTGTCATCGGCCCAGGTCAACGCGCCCGCCGAGCGGCCTTGCCGGGCACCGCTGTTCACCTGGTGTGACGTAGGATGTAGCGCGTGCCCGATCTGCGGATACGGCGCCGGAAGGAGCAGCGGAGCGCGTGATCACGAGATTGACGCCGCAGGACGCGTCGTTCTACCGGCTCGAATCGAGCAGCAACCCGATCCACATCGGCTCTCTCGCGATCCTGCAGAACACCGCGCCCGGGGTCAGCGGCCCGGTCCTGGACTACGAACGCCTCACCGACCTGGTGGAATCCCGGCTGCCGCTGGTCCCCCGCTACCGCCGCAAGGTGCGCGAGATCCCCCTGGCGATGGGCAGGCCGGTGTGGGTGGAGGACAGCCGCTTCGACATCAGCTATCACATCCGCCGCTCCGCGCTGCCCGGTCCCGGCAGCGACGAACAGCTCTACGACCTGGTCGCCCGGCTGGCCTCGCGTCCACTCGACCAGGGCCGCCCGCTGTGGGAGATGTATCTGATCGAGGGCCTGTCCGACGGGCGCAGCGCGGTGTTCACCAAATCGCATTCGGCCCTGGTCGACGGCGACACCGCGCTCGAGATCGGCCACGTGATCCTCGACAACAGCCCGCTGCCGCGCGAACTGGCCGACGACGCCTGGCGCGCGCCGCGCGAACCCACCGACGTGGAACTGTTGGCCGGGGCCCTGTCGCAGCTGGCAGCCCAGCCGCGCGAAGCCTACGAGGTGGTGCGCGACGCCGGGTCCAGCGCGTTCGGCGTGGTCCGCGGGACCAGGATGGCGATGCAGGCCGCGGCCAACGCGGTGCGCGCGGCCACCTCCGGCGCCCCGGACAGCCTGCTCAACACCCGCACCTCGCGCAGCCGCCGCTTCGATGTGGTGCGCACCGACCTCGAGGACTACCGCAAGATCCGGCGCCACTTCGACTGCTCGATCAACGACACGGTGCTGGCGGTGGTCACCGGGGCGCTGCGCAACTGGCTGCTCTCGCGCAACGAGGCGCTGGTGGAGTCGACGAATCTGCGCGCGGTGGTGCCGATGTCGGTCTACGTCGACGGCGACAACCAGCTGACCCCGGCCAGCGAGGTGTCCTCGTTCCTCATCGATCTGCCGGTGGGCGAACCGAATCCGACCATGCGTTTATCGCACATCTCGCACGCCACCGACGCCGCGGGCCGCGCGCGCAAACGGGTGCGGGCGCGCACGCTGGTGCACCTGGCCGGGTTCGCCCCGGCGAGCCTGCACGCGATGAGTGTGCGGGCGGCGAGTACCTTCGCCGACAACACGTTCAACCTGGTGATCACCAACGCGCCGGGACCACAGACCGCGATGTACATCGGCGGGGCGCGCATGCTGGAGATGTATCCGGTATCGCCGCTGCTGCGCAATCAGACGTTGAGTTTCGGGCTCACCTCGTACGACGGTCAGGTCTTCTACGGACTCAACGCCGACCGCGACGCCATGGCCGACATCGATGTCCTCGCGGCCTCGGTGCACGAATCGATGGAGGAGTTGCTCGGTGCCTGTCTCTGAGAACGGCAAGATGCGCGTCTATATCCCGGCGACGATCCCGATGCTGCGCGCGCTCGTCGACGAACGGGAGTTCTTCCCGCTGGGCGCGACCGCCTTCGCGGTGACCCCCGCGCTGCGCGAGGCCTACGCCGCCGGTGACGACGACGAACTCGCCGAGGTTGCCATGCAGGAGGCCGCCCGCGCCTCGCTGCGCCTGCTCGCGGCCGAACGCGACGGCGACACCGACCCCGACGACGAGGCCGCGTCCGCCGAACCCGGCAGCCCGATCTACCGGCGCGCGGTCATCGCCGCCGACGTCACCGGCGCCAAGCTGCGGCCCGACCTGGACGACGCGGTGGTGAAGCTGGCCGGGCCGGTGAGCTACGACAAGGTGGCCTCGGTGCACGTCGACCTGGCCGAGGCCGAACCGCAGGTCGCCAAGGCCGTCGACGTGATCGACGCCGCCGACCTGGGCGATCCCGACGCGGAGTTCGTCCTCGGCGACGCCGAGGACCACCAGCTGGCCTGGTACGCCACCCAGGAGCTGCCTTTCCTGCTCGATCTGCTGTGAAACCTACGATGCCGTAACCTGGCAGCAGGCGGCGACAGCCGCCGGTTCTCGGCCGGCCTCGATCTGGACTGACCAGAGGGTGCGACGAAGGAGTGCCCGCCGGGAGGGAAGATCGAGGCCCAAAGGGCCGAGAACCAGCGGCGCCAGCCGCGAAAAGGCACAGGAGACAACGGCAAGCATGGTCATGAACAAGTTCCGGGAATGGCTCGAAGCACCGGCCGCGCAGGTGGCCGACCGCGGCGGCAAGCTGAACGTGCTGCGTGGCGCGGTCGCCCGGGTGACCACTCCCCTGCTGCCCGACGACTACCTGCACCTGGCCAACCCGCTGTGGTCGGCACGTGAGCTGCGCGGGCGCATCGTCGAGGTGCAGAAGGAGACCGCCGACTCGGCGACCCTGGTGATCAAGCCGGGCTGGGGCTTCGACTTCCGGTACCAGCCGGGCCAGTACATCGGCATCGGCATCCTGATCGACGGCCGCTGGAACTGGCGCTCCTACTCGCTGACCTGCCCGCCGGACTGGACCGGCGAGGGCAGCAAGCGGCTGATCTCCATCGCGGTGAAGGCCATGCCCGAGGGCAAGCTGTCCGGGCATCTGGTCAACGGCGTCGCCGCGGGCACCATCGTGCGCCTGGCCGCGCCGCAGGGCGGGTTCGTGCTGCCCGAGCCGCCGCCGGCCAAGGTGTTGTTCCTCACCGCGGGCAGCGGCATCACCCCGGTGATGTCGATGCTGCGCACCATGGACCGCCGCGACGGCGTCACCGATGTGGTGCACGTGCACTCCGCCCCCACCGACGCCGACGTGATGTTCGGCGCCGAGCTGCGCGCCCTGCACGACAAGCACCCCAGCTTCGTCTCGCACCTGCAGCTCACCGACTCCCAGGGCCTGTTCTCGCTGGCGAGCCTCGACGAGCTCTACCCCGACTGGCGCGAGCGCGAGACCTGGGCCTGCGGCCCGGCCCCGATGCTCGACGCCATCGAACAGCATTGGAAGGCGGCCGGAATCGGCGAGAAGCTGCACATCGAACGCTTCGAGGTGGAACGTTCCGCGATCGGCGAGGGCGGCACCGTCACCTTCGGCACCACCGGCCGCACCCTCACCGTCGACGGCGCGACGAGCCTGCTCGAGGCGGGCGAGTCGGTGGGCGTGCAACTGCCCTTCGGCTGCCGCATGGGCATCTGCCAGACCTGCGTGGTCACCCTGTCGGCGGGGCACGCCCGCGACCTGCGCAACGGCGACGAACGTCAGCCGGGGGACAAGGTGCAGACGTGCATCTCCGCGGCGGCCGGAGATTGCACACTCGACATCTGAGCCACCCGCCCGTCTCAGCCAGCAGGTACCCTCGAAGTCATGCGTCGGCCACAGACCGTGGCCGCGCGAGAGTCTTTTGCGACCCGACCGGCTCTGCCGCCCCCATCACGTTCTCGGCCCGCCCTCGATTCTGGACTGACCGGAGGGTGCGACGAAGGAGTGCCCGGAGGGAGGGAAGAATCGAGGTCACAGGGCCGAGAACCGCGGCACCAGCCGCCAATGACACAGGAGGACCCCGGTGGCCATCACCGATATCCAGGCCTTCGCCCATCTGACGGCGGCCGACATCGAGACCCTGGGGAAAGAACTCGATTCCATCCGCCGCTCGGTGGAGACCTCCCGCGGCGAGCGCGACGCGCGCTATATCCGCCGCACCATCGCCGCTCAGCGCGGTCTCGAGGTGGCGGGCCGGGCGATCCTGTTCGGCAGCCGTAACCGCTGGGCCTGGTTGGGTGGCACCGCGTTGCTGTCGGTGGCCAAGATCATCGAGAACATGGAGCTCGGGCACAACGTGAGCCACGGGCAGTGGGACTGGATGAACGATCCGGAGATCCATTCCACCAGCTGGGAGTGGGATATGACCGGGACCTCGGCGCAGTGGCGCCGGGCGCACAACTACTCCCATCACACCTATACCAATGTGCTCGGCAAGGACGAGGATCTCGGCTTCGGCATCCTGCGGATGACCCGCGACGAGGTCTGGGAACCCAAGCACCTGGTGCAGCCCGCGGCGAATCTGCTGCTGGCCGCCACCTTCGAGTGGGGGATCGCGCTGCACGATCTGAGCATCGAGAAGCAGCTGGCGGGTGTCCCGCCGACGCAGCTGCTCTCGGAGCCGAACAAGGATTTCGCCCGCAAGGCGGGCCGTCAGGTGGTCAAGGATTTCGTGCTGTATCCGGCGATCACCGGTCCGGCGTGGAAGTCGACGCTCAAGGCGAACGCCACCGCCAATCTGGTGCGCAATCTGTGGGCCTACGCGGTGATCTTCTGCGGGCATTTCCCCGACGGCGCGGAGAAGTTCACCGTCGAGCAGCTCGACGGGGAGACCCAGGGCGAGTGGTATCTGCGCCAGATGCTGGGCAGCGCCAATTTCAAGGCCGGTCCGGTGATGGCCTTCATGAGCGGCAATCTCTGCTACCAGATCGAGCACCACCTGTTCCCGGATCTGCCGAGCAACCGGTATCCGGAGGTCGCGGTGCGGGTGCGCGAGCTGTGCGACAAGTACGACCTGCCCTACACCACCGGTTCGCTGGGCAAGCAGTATCTGCTGGCGTTCCGCACCATCCACAAGCTGGCCCTGCCCGACCGTTTCCTCAAGCGCACCGCCGACGACGCGCCGGAGACCTCCTCGGAGCGCAAGTTCGCCGGAATCGCGCTGCCGGAGGCGCTGCGGGTGGATCCCGAGACCGGTAAGCGTTTCGGTCTGCGTTCGGCACTGCACGACGCGAAGGTGACCCTCGAGGTCAAGGCGCGGCACGAGAAGGAGGTGCTGCGCGAGGCCAAGACGGCGCTCAAGGCCCGGGCGCGGCAGGAGAAGCTGGCGTTGCGGGAGGCCAAGCGGGCGCTGGGTGAGCGGGCGCGCGGCGAGCGGGTCGCGTTGCGGCACAAGATCGCTCAGCGGCTCGGTCGCGACGGATAACATCTCCATCTCGATTTTTCAATAGGACTTATCACACAATCCGGGCTCGAATTCGCCAACCTACGCTCTCGTAACTTACGGTACTGTAACCGGCATGGCGATCTCGGATGTCAAGGAATACGCGCACCTCACCGCGGCGGATGTCGAAGCACTCGGTGCGGAATTCGACGCGATCCGCCGGGAGATCGAATCCTCCCGGGGTGCGTCGGACGCGCGGTATATCCGCAATGTCATCCGGCTACAACGCGCCCTGGAGATCAGCGGCCGCACGGTGCTGTTCGCCAGCTTCCTGCCCCCGGCCTGGCTGGCCGGCGTCGCCCTGCTCGGCACTGCCAAGATCATCGAGAACATGGAGATCGGGCACAACGTCATGCACGGGCAGTGGGACTGGATGAACGATCCGGAGATCCACTCCACCTCGTGGGAATGGGACAACGCGGGCCCCTCGGCGCACTGGAAGATCACCCACAACTTCCTGCACCACAAGTACACCAATGTGCTCGGCATGGACGACGACATCGGCTACGGCCTGCTGCGCGTCACCCGTGACCAGCGCTGGATGCCGTTCTACCTGGGCAATCCGATCTACAACTTCCTGCTGCAGGCGCTGTTCGAGTACGGCGTGGCCATCCAGCATCTCGAGCTGGGCAAGGTCGCCAAGAAGAAGTGGTCCAAGGACTCCCCGGAGTGGCAGCAGTTCGACGCCGACCGCAAGCTGGTGCTCAAGAAGATCGGCAAGCAGGCGGCCAAGGACTACCTGATCTTCCCGCTGCTCACCGGCCCGTCGTTCTTCTCCACGCTCACCGCCAACTTCGCCGCCAATGTGGTGCGCAATGTGTGGACCAACGCGGTGATCTTCTGCGGCCACTTCCCCGACGGCGCGGAGAAGTTCACCAAGGAAGACATCGAGAACGAGACCCAGGGCGAGTGGTACCTGCGGCAGATGCTCGGCAGCGCCAACATCAGCGGCGGCCCGGTCATGCACTTCATGACCGGCAACCTGAGCCACCAGATCGAGCACCACCTGTTCCCGGACCTGCCCAGCAACCACTACGCCGACATCGCGGTGCGGGTGCGCGAGCTGGCCGACAAGTACGACCTGCCCTACACCACCGGCTCGCTGCCGGTGCAGTACTTCAAGTCCTGGCGCACCATTCTCAAGCTGGCCCTGCCCAACAAGTACCTGCGCCACACCTCCGACGACGCGCCCGAGACCAAGTCCGAGCGGTTCTTCGACGGCAACACCGTGGCCACCATCGACCCGGTGACCGGGCGTCGCCGCGGCCTGCGCACCGCGCTGGCCGCCGGGCGCAAGCTGGCCCGCCGGTCGGTGGCCTGACGGCTCGAGGTTCACTGATCGGCGTGTGTGCCGATCAGCTGAGCGTCTACGACGCGATCCGTCTGCGTCGTGACGTCCGTGCCGAGTTCACCGGTGAGCCGGTGGACGAGGCCACGCTCTGGCGGATCCTCGACGCCGCCCACCGCGCGCCCAGTGTGGGCAATTCGCAGCCGTGGGACTTCGTGGTGGTCCGTAACCCCGACACGCTTGGCCGCTTCGCCGGTCACGTCGCGGGCAAGCGGGCCGAATTCCACGACGCGCTGCCCGCGGACCGGGCCCAGACCTTCGCCCCGATCAAGATCGAGGGCATCGTCGAGAGCGGCACCGGCATCGTGGTCACCCACGACGACCGGCGCGGCGGTCCGCAGGTGCTCGGCCGGGCGAGTGTGCCCGAGACCGGGGTGTACTCGACCGTGCTCGCGATCCAGAATCTGTGGCTGGCGGCGACCGCCGAGCAGGTGGGCGTGGGCTGGGTGTCGTTCTACGATCCGGAATTCCTGACCGAGCTGGTCGCGCTGCCCGCGGGCATCAAGCCGGTGGCCTGGTTGTGCGTCGGCCCGGTGCGCGAGTTCCAGCGGGTGCCGGATCTGGAACGCTTCGGCTGGCGGTCCGGGCGGACGCTGCGCGAGGCCGTGCACGCCGAGACCTTCGGCGGCTGAACGCGGTCCGGGCACCCGCGGTGACGGGTGCCCGGAGCTGCGCGTCGAAACCTAGGCCAGCCGGATCAGGCCGTAGTCGAAGGCATGTCTGCGGTAGACCACCGAGGGACGGTCGGTCTCGCGGTCGTGGAACAGGAAGAAGTCGTGCCCGACCAGTTCCATCTGGTAGAGCGCGTCGTCGACCGACATCGGCGTCGCGGTGTGCACCTTGGTGCGCACGATGTGGCCGGGGCCGGCCTGATCGTCGACGTCCTCGCCGTGGGCGTGGGCTTCCGCGCCGTTGGGCTGGGTGAACAGGGAGTCGTCCACCAGAGTCGCGGTGGCCTGTGCGACCGAGACGGGGGTCTTGTCCCCGTAGTGCACGACGCGGCGCTTGTCCTTGGCGCGGCGCAGTCTGCTCTCGATCTTCTGGGTGGCCGATTCGAGCGCGGCGTAGAAGCTGTCGGCGCACGCCTCGGCGCGCACGATCGGGCCACGGCCGCGCGCGGTGATCTCCACTCGCTGACAGGCCTTGCGTTGACGACGGTTGCGTTCATGGAAGAGTTCCACATCGAACAGGAAGATCGACGGGTCGAAGCGCTCGAGGCGAGCGAGCTTCTCCGCGACATGGATTCGATAGTGGTCGGGGATTTCGACATTGCGGCCGGAGACCACCACTTCAGCGTGTGGGGTTTCGGTCGTGTCGTCGGCACCGTCCAGCAGTGCCGTAGGGTCAGCATCTCGCACTGATGTCCGTGCAGAAGTCGTCACGCGTACCTCCCGGATAATGGCCGCACGCTGAGCTCGTGTGCGGCGAGATTGAGCTGTGCCGATCGGGAATCGCCCGGCACCAGATATCCGCGGCCCCACCTCCCGAGCTTGTGGATCGGTGTGTGTTCGCGACGCTAGTCCGCCGCGAGCAAGTGCGCCACTGTTCACGCAAATTTCGCCCCGTCAAGCCGCACACGTCACCAAAACGGCACACGGAACTACGCCGATCCGGCCAAGAACGCGCACGGACTCGCGGGCGGTGACCCCTGTGGTCAGCACGTCGTCGACCAGGACTACCTCGGCATTCGTCCCGAGCGGGGCGCCGGTGGCGGGGACCGGAGCGGCGATGATCCGGCCGTGCAGATTGTGTGCCCGTTCTCGCCGGGTCAAACCGACCGAGTCGCGCACGCCACGTCCCAGCCGCAGCAGCGGCACGCTCCGGCAATCGATGAGCCAACTCGCCGCGACCGCCGACGCGCGGGCCACCGGATCGCCGCCGCGGCGCCGGGCCACCGCGGCTCTGGTCGGTGCGGGAACCAGCAGCAGTGGCCGGTCCGGGGCGCGCAGCCGGGCCAGGGCGTGCGCGAGCGCCAGGCCGAGGGGTTCGGCCAGATCGCGGCGGCCGCGCTCCTTGGCGGCCAGGACCGCGCGACGGCCCGGACCCGCGTAGGGGCCGAGGGTCCAGCACGGCACGCCGGGGTCGGCGCGCGGGCTGACCCGCACCGGGGCGCGGGTCAGCACGGCCGCGCACTCCGGACACCAGGACGGACCGGGCCGGTCACAACCACCGCAGCAGGTGGGCAACACCAGATCCAGCAGCTCCCTCATAGCGAGGGAGTATGACCGCGGGGTCCGACAGGTTTCAGTTGGGCAGCACGGGCACGACGTTGTCGCCGGTGAGGCCGGGCACCTCGCGCCAGAAGCGGTCGTTGCGGGCCGGGTCGGCGGTCTGCAATTGCAGCACCGCGCGCGAGTCCGCCACGTACTGGGTGGTGGGTGTCGCGGTCACCACCCGGACCGGCGGGGTGAGGTTCTGCGGGGTCACCGGGGTGAGCTGGGAACCGTCGATGGACACGGTGAGCACCGGGTCGACATTGCCCTCGCGCGCCACCATCAGGGTGTCGCCGGTGACCCAGCTCAGCGACACCGCCCTGGTGCTCAGGCCGACCGCCACCGGGACCGGGGAGGTCAGCGCGTACTTGCCGTCGGGCCTGCGCTCGACGACAGCCACGTAGACCTTGCCGTCGGCGATCAGCGCCGCCCGCACTCCCGTGCGCGACACCGCGATCTCGCTGATCGGGGTTCGCGGCGCGCCGGTGCCCTCCAGCAGGGCCGTGGTGTCGACCGGTTCCACCGAGACATTGCCGGTGGCACGATCGGTGACCGCGCGGATGACGCGCTCCCCGTCGATCACCGTCCAGGCCGCACCGCCGTCGGCGGTCCACGACGGCCGCGCGATGCTCATCCCCTCGGCCACCCCGAAGGCCTTGGCGCCGTAGTTGCCGATCAGCAGCGTGCGGCCCGGCTCGGACTCGGGCCTGCCGGTGTCGGCGACCGCGGCGACGAACTGGCCGTCGGCGGAGATACCGACCGACTGCAGATTGGTGGCCTCGCCGAACGAACCACTCGGGGTGACGATGCCGTCCGGGGTCACCTGCACCAGGGTGCCGTTGCGCAGCGCGTGCAGCCCGACCCGGCTCTGCCCGGGGGCGCTGGCGCTGTACTGGTCGACATCGGCGACCGACCAGCCGTCGGCGTAGCGCTCGTCGAGCGGTTTGCCGTCGGCCAGCAGCACGTAGGGGCCGAGAATGTCGGCACCGGCCAGGGTCATCACGACCTGCGCCGCGAACAGCTCGCGCTCGCGCTGCCCCAGATTGCCGACGCCGCTGAAATCGATGCGCACTCCGCCGATGCCGACGCCGACCTCGCCCGGCTCGTTGTCGGCCTTGGTGATCGGCCCGTTCACCGTGACCGGCGGCGCGAGCTCGTTGCGCACGACCGGGGCGATCGCCGCCTGCGGACCCGCGCTCAGCAGGCCGATCAGCCGCTCGGTGAGCTCCCCGCGCGAGGCCGACACCCAGCGCGGGTCCGGGACCAGCGCGGAGTTGCCCGGCTCGACGTAGTTGAGCACATAGCGGCGGTAGGACTTGTCGAAGGAGTTCGCGTCGGTCACCACACCGTCGGGCAGGTCGGTGATGCGCCATTCACCCTCGAGCTTGCTCATCTCGATCTTGTTCTCGAGGATGCCGTCGACGGCTCGGTAGCCGCCGTCGCTGCCGAGCTCGCCGACCTTGCGGGCGCGGATGACGTAGGAGGCCTTGTCGCCGGACCGCGATTCGCGCAGGATGTCGGGCCGGTCGACGATGGTGATGCTCACCTCGTCGTTCCACTCGCCGGCGGCCTCGGTGCTCAGGTACAGGCGCGCCGCGCCGTGCCGGTTGGCCGGGTCGGCGCTGGCGGTGAGGAAGTCGCCCACCAGCAGGTCGGGATCGCGGCCCTGCGCGGGCGGCGGCGGACCGGCCGAGGTGGGGGCCCGGTTGATCGTGCCCAGTGCCTGCGGCGCGGAGGACTCCGGCAGACTGGCGCAGCCGGTGAGGATCAGCAGCCCGGCCAGGGCGGCCGCGAACACACCACGCGCCTTCGTCATGTCTGTCGGTCTCCGGTCTCGGTCGAGGTCGGCTCGGCATCGGGCCCGTCGGACTCGGCACCGGCCAGCCCGTCGGCCCGCGCACCGGGGTCGGGGGGCGCCGCGTCGATCGCCGGCTCGTCCGGCTCGGCAGGCTCGGACTCGGGCAGCGCGGGGACCTTGCGCAGCATCGGCTCCAGCGCGAGCGGGCTCTGCCCGAGTTTACGGCCACGCACCATCGGCAGCAGCAACCGGAAGCTGGCGCCGACTCCAGGGTCACCCCAGGCCTCCAGCCTGCCTTCGTGCAGGTTGGCGTCCTCGACACTGATCGACAGACCCAGACCGGTACCGCCGGAACGGCGCACCCGCGACGGGTCCGAGCGCCAGAAGCGGTTGAACACCAGCTTCTCCTCGCCCGGCCGCAGGCCCACGCCCTGATCGCGCACCACGGTGGCGACCGCGTTGGACTCGGCGTCCCCGCGCATCCGGATGAGCACCGGCTTGCCCTCGCTGTGGTCGATCGCGTTGGCGAGCAGATTGCGCAGCACCCGCTCCACCCGGCGCGGGTCGACCTCGGCGACCACCGGGTCCTCCGGCAGATCGATGACGACCTCGACCCCGGCCTCCTTGGCCAGATGACGCACCGTGGAGATCGCGGCCCGCGCGCACATCCGCACGTCCAGCGACTCCACCTGCAGCTCGGCCACACCGGCGTCGTGCCGGGAGATCTCGAGCAGGTCGTTGAGCAGGCCCTCGAACCGGTCGAGCTCGTTGACCAGCAGCTCGGAACTGCGGGCCAGCGCCGGATCGAGATCGTCGCTGGAGCCGTGGATGAGGTCGGCGGCCATGCGCACCGTGGTCAGCGGGGTGCGCAGCTCATGGCTGACATCGGAGGTGAAGCGGCGTTGCAGATTGCCGAATTCCTCGAGCTGGGTGATCTGGTTGGACAGGCTCTCGGCCATCTCGTTGAACGCCTGCGCCAGGCGGGCCATGTCGTCCTCGCCGCGCACGAGCATGCGTTCCTTGAGCCTGCCGTCGGCGAAGCGGCCCGCGATCCGCGCCGCCGACCGGATCGGCAGCACCACCTGCCGGGTGACCAGCGCGGTGATCGCCGCCAGCAGCACCACGCCACCGATGAGCATCGTGCCGCGCATCAGCGACAGGCTCGACTCCTCGCTGGCCAGCGGGAAGATCAGGTAGATCTCCAGGGTCGCCACCTCTGCGCTGGGGCTGCCGATGATCAGCGCGCGCCCGCGGTAGCCGTCCGGGTCGGCGACGGTGGTGAACTGGTAGGAGACCTGGTTGCGCTGGACGAACCGGCGCAGTTCCGGGGGCACCTCCGAGACCGGGCCGGTGGTGAGTTCCTGCGGCGGGGTGCCGCCGATCATCGCCAGCGCCGAGTTGAAGCTGCCCGCCGCGCCCGTGGACTGGCCGGTGCCACCCCGGCTCGACAGGGCCGCGCGCGCGTCGGCCAGCTGTTGCTGCTGGCTGTTCGCGTCGTGCACGCCCGAGAGCATGTTCTCGATCGTGCTGCGGGCACGATCCATCTCCTCGACGGCCGCGTTGATCTTGGCTTCGAGGAGCCGGTCGGTGATCTGACCGGTGAGCACGACCCCGAGGATCGTGATGACGATCAGCGACAGGGTCAACGTGGACACGATGACCCGCAGTTGCAGCGAGCGCCGCCACAGATGACCGAGGGCGGTCCCGATGGTCTGGAACCAGGCCAGCACCGGGGCCACCCACTGCCGCACCTGCGCGACGGCGGACTGTGCTCGTCCACCCTGCGCCAGATCGCCTGCTGGTAGACGCGGCTGTGAACTCTCGGTCACCGCGGCGCCTCACAGCGACCGATCACGGCGGTCCGGCCTTGTAACCCACACCGCGGACGGTCAGCACGATCTCCGGGTTCTCCGGGTCCTTCTCGACCTTGGCGCGTAGTCGCTGCACGTGCACGTTCACCAGGCGGGTGTCGGCGGCGTGCCGGTATCCCCACACCTGTTCGAGCAGGACCTCGCGGGTGAACACCTGACGCGGCTTGCGCGCCAGCGCGACCAGCAGGTCGAACTCGAGCGGGGTGAGCGAGATCTGCGCGCCGCCGCGGGTCACCTTGTGCGCGGGCACGTCGATGACGATGTCGGCGATGGAGAGCAGCTCGGCGGGCTCGTCCTCGGTACGGCGCAGGCGCGCGCGGACACGGGCGACGAGTTCCTTCGGCTTGAACGGCTTGACGATGTAATCGTCGGCGCCGGACTCCAGACCGAGCACCACGTCGACCGTGTCGGTCTTGGCGGTGAGCATCACGATCGGGACACCGGAATCGGCCCGTAGCACGCGGCACACGTCGATGCCGTTCATGCCGGGCAGCATCAGGTCCAGCAACACCAGGTCGGGGCGGATCTCCCGCACCGCCGACAGGGCCTGCGTGCCGTCGCCGACCACGTGCGGGTCGAACCCTTCCCCGCGCAAGACGATGGTCAGCATCTCAGCGAGTGCCATATCGTCGTCGACGACCAGAATCTTGGGCTTCATAGTCCTATGTTGTCATCTCCCAGGCCAGGATCGGGCCGCCACGCCATTAATGGTGTGAACCCGTCGCCGTATCCAACCTTATCCGGCAAAGATTTCCGTGCAGAGGGTGAGCAGTGCGGGCCTGTCGTCATCGGATCGGTATGTCCACCACCGGCCGTACCAATCGCGGTCGGCCAGCTCACGATAGACCGCGCCGGTGCGCCGTTGCAGGCCGCCGTCGCGTTCGTAGGCGTCCAGGGCGCGGGCGTCGTCGAGTTCACCACGGCGGCGGGCACGTTCGGCGGCGACCTCGGTGGGTACGTCGAGCAGCACGGTGAGGTCGGCCGGGGGCAGCGCCAGCCTGCCGAACTCCAGATCACCGACCCAGGCGACGATTTCGCCGTCGGCGTCCTGTTCGGCGCGCGCGGCCGAATAGGCGGCGTTGGAGGCCACCCAGCGGTCCAGGATCACGATGTCGTTGGCATCCAACAGGTTCGACAGCTCCGCCGAGGCGGCCGAGCGGTCCAGCGCGAACAGGATGGCCATCGCGTTGATCGAGCCCGCCAGGTCACCGTTGCCGCCGCGCAGCGCCTCGGCGGCCAGGTCGGCGTGCACGGACCGGCCGTACTGCGGGAAGGCCATGCTGCCCGCGCGCAGCCCCTTCGCCGACAATTCGGCGATCAGGCCGTCGATCAGCGTCCGCTTCCCGGCACCGTCGAGGCCCTCCACCGCAATCAGCACGCCCATGACCGGTGAGATTACCCCCTCGGTGAGCCGACGACCCCGCCGACCCGAAGGCCGGCGGGGTCGCGTGCGCGGGGCTCAGTAGCGGTAGTGCTCGGGCTTGTACGGGCCCTCCACGTCCACACCGATGTACTCGGCCTGGTCCTTGGTGAGCTTGGTCAGCGTGCCACCGAGGGCCTCGACGTGCACCCTGGCGACCTTCTCGTCGAGGTGCTTGGGCAGCCGGTAGACCTCGTTGTCGTACTCCTCCGGCTTGGTCCACAGCTCGATCTGCGCGATGACCTGGTTGGAGAAGCTGTTCGACATCACGAACGACGGGTGACCGGTCGCGTTGCCCAGGTTGAGCAGACGACCCTCCGACAGCACGATGATCGCCTTGCCCGAATCGGTGAAGGTCCACTCGTCGACCTGCGGCTTGATGACGATCCGCGTCGCGCCCGAACGCTCGAGGGCGGCCATGTCGATCTCGTTGTCGAAGTGGCCGATGTTGCCCAGGATCGCGTGATCCTTCATAGCCTTCATGTGCTCGAGGGTGATGATGTCCTTGTTGCCCGTCGAGGTGATGACGATGTCGGCCTCGCCGATCGCCTGCTCGACGGTGACCACGTCGTAGCCGTCCATCAGCGCCTGCAGCGCGTTGATCGGGTCGATCTCGGTGACCTGCACGCGCGCGCCCTGGCCGGCCAGCGACTCCGCGCAGCCCTTGCCGACGTCACCGTAACCGGCGATGAGCACCTTCTTGCCACCGATGAGCACGTCGGTGCCGCGGTTGATGCCGTCGATGAGCGAGTGGCGGGTGCCGTACTTGTTGTCGAACTTCGACTTGGTGACCGAGTCGTTGACGTTGATCGCCGGGAACACCAGCTCACCCGCGGCGGCGAACTGGTAGAGCCGCAGCACGCCGGTGGTGGTCTCCTCGGTGACGCCCTTGACCGAGTCGGCGATGACACTCCACTTGGTCTTGTCGGCCTCGATGCTCTGGCGCAGCAGGTTGAGGAACACCTTGTACTCGGCCGAGTGCTCGTCGTCCTCGGGCGGCACCACGCCGGCCTTCTCGAACTGCGCGCCGCGCAGCACGAGCATGGTCGCGTCGCCACCGTCGTCGAGGATCATGTTGGCGGGCTCGTTCGGCCAGGTGAGCATCTGCTCGGCCGCCCACCAGTACTCCTCGAGGGTCTCGCCCTTCCAGGCGAAGACCGGGGTGCCCTTGGGCTCCTCGACGGTGCCGTGCGGCCCGACGACGACCGCGGCGGCGGCGTGGTCCTGGGTGGAGAAGATGTTGCACGAGGCCCAGCGCACTTCCGCACCGAGGGCGACGAGCGTTTCGATCAGGACGGCGGTCTGCACCGTCATGTGCAGCGATCCGGAGATGCGCGCGCCCCGCAGCGGCTGCACATCGTGGTATTCGCGGCGCAGTGCCATCAGGCCGGGCATCTCGTGCTCGGCGAGGCGGATCTCCTTGCGGCCGAATTCGGCCAGCGAGAGATCTGCCACCTTGTAATCGATGCCGTTGCGGACGTCAGCGGTGAGCTCGGTGCGCGCGGGAAGTTCTGAGGTCGTCATCAGCCTCTCCTGGTAGTCAGTACCGAGGCAAGGCTACCGCCTGACGGCGTGCGCGTTCCCCGGTCCTCGCCAGGCCGCGGGTCAGGCCGCGGCGCGGTATCGGGCCAGCAAACGCCGCGGCTTGGCGGGCGCGACATTGGCCAGCGTCAGGTCGCCGCCGTAGTGGGCGGCCACCCTGGGGTCCATCACGGCCCGCCACAGCGGCGGGACGGCGGCGAGCAGGATCATCGTCGCGTAGCCGGCGGGCAGCTGCGGTGATTCCTGGCTGCTGCGCAGCGTCTGGTAGCGCCTGCCGGGGTTGGCGTGGTGGTCGCTGTGGCGCTGCAGATGGAACAGGAAGATGTTGGTGACCAGGCGATCGGAGTTCCAGCTGTCGCGCGGGGAGCAGCGTTCCCAGCGCCCGTTGGGCTTGCGTCCGCGCAGCAGTCCGTAGTGCTCGACGTAGTTGACCGTCTCGAGCAGACCCACGCCGACCACGGCCTGCAGCAGCAGCCACGGCAGGATGGCCGGGCCGAAGGCCAGCGTCAGCGAACCGAACAGCACCGCGCTCATCGCCCAGGCCTGCAGGATGTTGTTGCGCGGGCTCCACCAGCCACGACGCTGCCTGCGCAGGCGCGCGCCCTCGAGGTGGATCGCCGAGCGGAAGCCGCCGATCACGCTGCGCGGCAAGAACTCCCACAGCGACTCCCCCAGCCGCGCGCTGGCCGGGTCCTCCGGTGTGGCGACCCGGGCGTGGTGGCCCCGATTGTGCTCGACGAAGAAGTGCCCGTAGGCCGACTGGGCCAGCGCGATCTTCGACAGCAATCTTTCAGCACGCTCCACGCGATGCCCCAATTCGTGGGCCGCGTTGATGCCGATGCCGCTCACGAAGCCGACCGTGGCGGCCAGACCGAGCTTGTCGACGACATCGAGATCGTCACCGCCCCACATCGCGCAGGCGATGCCGAGACCGATC
This sequence comes from Nocardia sp. NPDC004415, assembly GCF_053602435.1. Lineage (NCBI taxonomy): Bacteria > Bacillati > Actinomycetota > Actinomycetes > Mycobacteriales > Nocardiaceae > Nocardia > Nocardia sp. NPDC004415. The sequence continues at coordinate 12,676 of NZ_JBSGDP010000028.1, read as the reverse complement.
AGCTGGACCGGCAGGAACAGGTAGGTGCACCACCGGTAGTACCGGTCGGCCGAGAGCGCCTCGTAGTCCTCGTCGCGCGGATTGTTGCCGTCCTCGCCCACGATCCAGTCCAGCACCGGAATGGCGATGAGCACGATGACCGGCCCGATCCACCAGAACACCTCGGCACCGGTGCGGTACACGAGCTGGGAAGGCAACAGCGCGGACGCCGGAGCGATCAACCCTAGAGCCCAGAGATACCGTTTGGGATCACGAAAACCCCCCGGTTTGCCAACCGTTTGCACACCCGCTCCGCTGTAAAAAAGACCATTCGCCGACCGAGTGAAATAGTGACAGACCGTAGGCGCGTTACACAGCGTCAGCTTCCTAAACGTGGTGACGGTTACACAGTGGCGAATCAGAGCTCGTGAGATGTCTCAGTGATCCCACTCACCGGTTGGGTCCCGGATGCCGCGTACCTGCACGATCGCCTCCACGTACGGACCGAGCAGCGCGCTCATCTCCGCGGGGGCGTCGCGCTCGGGCACCGGCGGATTCGGGATGTAGCTGAGCGCGATGCGCACCAGCGCGTGCGCGAGCACGTCGGCCTCGGTGTCGGTGGCGTCGACCCAGCTGTGCACGAAGACCTCGGCCAGCCGCGCGGTGGCGTGCTCGAGCAGCGGGCCCGCGTCCAGGGTGATCAGGCGCAGCAGGTCCGGCTTCATCTCCCCGGCCAGCAGCGAACGCACCAGCGGGTCGGCGGCCGCGGCCAGGAAGAAGCCGGTCATGCCGACCCGGATGGCGGCGCGGGCGTCGCCGACGTGGGCGTCGAGCGCCTCGCGGACGTGGTCGACGAGCTCGTCGGCCAGCCGCAGGGCATAGGCCTGGGACAGGCCGGAGCGCGAGCCGAACTCGTTGTAGAGCGTCTGCCTGCTGACTCCGGCCCGCGCCGCGACGTCACCGAGGGTGATCTTGGACCAGTCCCGTTCGGTGAGCAGGTCGCGCATGCCGTCCAGTACCGAGGTGCGCAGCAGTTCGCGCGCCGCCTCCTGGTACGGGATGCGCCGACCCGTCCGCGGCGCTCCCACGTTCACGAACGTTCGATCTCGACCATGAAGAAGTCGGACTTGCGGGCACCGCAGTCCGGGCAGGTCCAGTCCTCGGGGATGTCGTCCCAGCGGGTGCCGGGGGCGATGCCGTCGTCGGGCCAGCCCTGCGCCTCGTCGTACTCGAAACCACACTGGGCACACTGGTAGAGCTTGTACGGGGTCACTGCGGAACTCCTACTGCCTCGAAGTCGATCTTCTCCCGGACCCCGCAGTCCGGACAGCACCAGTCCTCGGGCACCGAGGCCCACGGCGTGCCTGCCGGAAAACCTTCGCGCGGGGCACCTTTCGTTTCGTCGTAGACATAATCACAGACCGGACACTTATAAGAACTCATGCCGGATTCTCCGTTCCGTACCGTGCCAGTACCTTGTCGCGATGCCTGGGCTCGATGTTCGCGCGCGTGACGTCGCCGTCGTAGTGCGCGAGGACCCGCTTGTCCATGACCCGGCGCCAGATCGGCGGGAAGTAGCCGATCAGGATCATGCTGGCGTAGCCGCTGGGCAGGTTGGGCGCGCCGTCCCAGCTGCGCAGCGTCTGGTAGCGCCGGGTCGGGTAGGCGTGATGGTCGCTGTGGCGCTGCAGGTGGTAGAGGAAGATGTTGGTGACGATGTGGTCGCTGTTCCAGCTGTGCGTGGGCGCGGGCCGCTCGTAGCGCCCGCTGGGGGTCTTCTGCCGGACCAGGCCGTAGTGCTCGAGGTAGTTCACCGACTCGAGCAGGCTGAAACCGATCACCGCCTGCAGGATCAGGTACGGCAGCACCTCGATACCGAAGACCGCGATCAGGCCCAGCCACAGCACCACCGACATGGCCCAGGCGTTGAGCACGTCGTTGCGCAACGTCCACGGGCTCTTGTCCAGGCGGGCCAGGCGGTCCTTCTCGAGGTGCCAGGCCGAGCGCAGGCTGCCCCAGACCGTGCGCGGCCAGAACGCCCAGAAGCTCTCGCCGATGCGCGAGCTGGCCGGGTCCTCCGGCGTGGCGACGCGCACGTGGTGGCCGCGGTTGTGCTCGATGTAGAAGTGACCGTAGAAGGACTGCGCCAGCGCGATGCGGGCCAGCCAGCGCTCCAGGTCGACCTTCTTGTGCCCGAGCTCGTGCGCGGTGTTGATGCCGATGCCGCCGATCATGCCGACGCTGATGGCGATGCCGATCTTGTCGACCACATTGGCCCCGCCGGGGAAGCCAAGCCAGTGCAGGTTGTCGGCGGTGATGATGTAGCAGGCGAAGATCAGCGAGGCGTACTGGAACGGCAGGTACAGGTAGGTCAGGTACCGGTAGTACTTGTCGTTCTCCAGGTACTCCATCACCTCGTCGGGCGGATTGTCGCCGTCGGGACCGAAGAACAGGTCGGCCAGCGGGATCACCAGGTAGACCAGCACCGGGCCCAGCCAGAACGGGACCTCGGCCAGCCGATGCCAGCCGAGCTGATTGAGGCCCCAGATCAGCGGGATCGCGATCGTGAACAGGCCGGTCGGGGCGAACAACCCCCACAGCCAGAGGTAACGCTTGGAATCACGCCACTGCGGCGGCGCGACCCGCTGCTCGGACGTGTTGGCATCGGTCGACATCGTCGTCTCCTTCTGAGGCACATCTCACAGCTGTGATGTGCGTAACTCTCTGTCACAGACGATAGGTCCCGAATTGTCCGGCGTCTAGACAAATCCGCAGATTTGTAAAGTTGCAACGGCGAGATAACGAAAAGACGGTCACGCCCGGGTGGGCGCGACCGTCTTTCGGGTCCGGTCAGCGACCGGTTATGGCAGCAGCAGCACGTCCGCGCCGGGCGGTAGCCCGGAGACCGGCCACCAGCGCAGATCCGTCGATTCGGCACTGCGCACTGGCACCGCGCCGGGCGGGGCGACGATCTCGAAGAGCAGGTCCAGATGCCGGGTCGGCACACCGAGCGAGCAGGTGATCGGATGCGCCTGCGCGGCGTAGAGACCGGGGGTGAGCACCAGGTCCGGAATGCCCGACTCCTCGACCGCCTCGCGCAGTGCCGCGTCGGCGACGGTCTCGTCGCCGGGCTCGCAGTGCCCACCCAGCTGGATCCAGCGGCCGACCCGGGGGTGCAGGGTCAGCAGCACCTCGGAGCGGTCGTGCGAGAACACGATCGCCGAGGCGGTGATGTGGCCGGGCGCGTGCTCACGCAGGCAGCCCCCCGGGGCCGAGCCGAGGAAGGCGAGCATCGCCTCGCGCAGCGAATTGTCCTGTCGCGCTTCGGGTTTCCACGCGGTGAGCAGCTCGGTCGCCGAGGCGTGCAGCGACTCCGCGCTCACAGCTCCACCAGGCCGGGGCCGGGCGCGCCGACGGTGCGGGGGGTGGGCTCCTCGAGCGGATGACCGATGGCGATGGCGCCCAACGGGTTCCAGTCGCCGGGCAGGTCCAATACCTCGCGGGTGACCTCCGGGGCGAAGATCGTCGAGCCGATCCAGCAGCTGCCAAGACCGTCGGCGGCCAGCGCCACCAGCAGGCCCTGCACGGCCGCGCCGACCGCGACGGTGAACATGGTCTGCTCGGCGGCCTGCCGACGCGCGTCGGGGTAGTCGTGCGCGCCGTCGGGCACGCAGAACGGGATGATCACCTCCGGCGCGTCGGCCAGGATCTGCCCGCGCGCCACCCGGCGCTGCACCCGTTCGGGGTCGAGTCCGTCGGCGGTGAGATCGGCCCGCCACTTGTCGGCCATGGCGGCGAGCAGGGCGGCGCGCTTGGCCGGGTCGCGCAACCAGACGAAGCGCACCGGGTGGGTGTGGTGCGGCGCGGGCGCGGTCAGGCCCGCCGCGACGGCAGCCCTGATCCGTTCCGGGTCCACCGGCTCGGCGGCGAAGGCACGCACCGAACGGCGCAGCGGCACAGCCTCTTTGCGGCCCTTCTCGATCGACTCGGCGGTGCCGAGCCAGAACAGGTCGTCGACGCCGCCGCGCAGCAGCGCCGCCGCGCTCGAGCCGTCGTCGTCGATCGGCAGCCCGCGCACCACGGCCACCGGGACCCCGCCGAGCTTGCCCTTCACCAGGTCGGCCGCGGCGGCCAGTTCGTCGGCGATCGCCACCTGGGTGACGAACAGTTCGTTGCCCTGCCCGTCGACCGCGCCCGCGTAGTCGTGCAGCACCCGCAGGCCCGCGGCGCCGATGGCCGCGTCGATCTGGCCGTTGCGCCAGGCCCGGCCCATGGTGTCGGTGATGACCACCGCCACGTCCACGCCGAGCCGGGTCGCCAGGGCGGCCCGCAACGCCTTGGCGCTGGCGTCGGGATCGGTGGGCAGCAGCACCAGTTCGCCCTCGGCGACATTGGAGCCGTCGACACCGGAGGCGGCCTGCACGATGCCGAGGCGGTTCTCCGTGATCAGGGTGCGGCCCTTGCGTGCGAGCACACGCACGGCCTCCTGATCGACGAGCGCGCGCCGGGCGGTGTCGCGTTCCTCGGGGTCGGTCGGCGCGGCCACGATGCGGCCCTCGGCCTTGGACACGATCTTGCTGGTGACCACGAGGACGTCCCCGTCGGCGAGCCACGGTGCCTGTGCCGCAAGATGTTCGGCGATGTCGTCGCCCGGGCGGAACTCCGGCAACCCGGTGACGGGCAGAATCCGCAGCTCCCCGGCAGCGTGATCTGACGGTGCGCTCACGCCTTCACCCCCGCGAGTTCCAGTGCCGCGCGGGCCATTTCGGCCGTCGCGTCGGCATCGGTCATCAGCAGCGGCACGCTGCGCACCTCCACGCCGGGAACCTCGGCCGTATCGGTGGAGTGCACCAGCCAGCCGTCGAGGATGCCGGTGGCCGAGCGGGCACCGTAGTGGCGGCCGATCGCCTCGGCGGTGGACTCCACCCCGATCACCGACAGGCACTCGTCGGCCATGCCGCGCAACGGCTTTCCGTCGATCACCGGCGCGAGACCGACGACCTTGGCCTCGGTGGTGCGCAGCGCGCCCCGGATACCGGGCACCGCGAGGATCGCGCCGATGCTCACGACGGGGTTGGACGGGGCCAGCAACACCGCGTCGGCGGAGCTTATGATTTCGGTCACATTGGGTGCCGGAGAGGCTTGTTCGGCGCCGATCGAGGCAAATCCGTGAGTCGGCAGCGCCGCGCGGTAGCGCACCCACCACTCCTGGAAGTGGATCGCGCGACGTTCGCCGGCGTTGTCGGGATCGCTGACGACGACGTGGGTTTCGCACCGATCGTCGGTCGCCGGGATGAGCTTGACGCCCGGCTGCCAGCGGTTGCACAGCGCCTCGGTGACCGCGGAGAGCGGGTATCCGGCGCGCAGCATCTCGGTGCGGATGAGATGGGTGGCGATGTCGCGATCGCCCAGCCCGAACCAGTCGGGCTGGGCGTTGTACTTCGCCAGCTCCTCCTTGGCGTGCCAGGTCTCGTTCGCGTGGCCCCAGCCACGCTCGGGATCGATGCCACCGCCGAGGGTGTACATGCAGGTATCGAGGTCGGGACAGATCCGCAGACCGTGCATCCACACGTCGTCGCCGACATTGACGATGGCGGAGATCTCGGCGTCGGGCAGCAGCTGCCGGACGCCCTGGAGGAACCGGGCACCGCCGACGCCGCCGACCAGGACGGCGATCTCGGGCTTGCGCACCGCGTGTTGTGCAGTCACGAGATCACAGCCTAGTGAGTGGTGGCACGGGGGTGCTCCGGCGCCGAGGAAGAGTGAAGTTGCTGGTCATTTGCCACAGCACATAACAAGATCAACACGAAAGGCGGGTCCGGAGTGTAACGGAAGGGTGACGGCGGGTTGACCACGCGTAAGTGCGGCGTGTCTAATCACAGACATGTCATTCCGGTCACCGCGAGAAGGCATAGCGCGGGGGCGTTTGCGAGAGGGTGTTGGCTCGCCGGAGGACAGGTTCGGGGAAGCCCGCGAGACGACATCGCGGTGTTGTGCCGTCGGGGTTCGTATCGGTCCGACGGAAAGAATCATTCTGCGCTAACACATAGTGAGGAGGCGGAACGATGACCGAAGATATGGTCTCGCCGACCGATTCCACAGCAGGCGCAGCTCATGCTGTCTGCGCCGAGGTGAGCTGGCAGGAACCGGACGTGGTCACCGAAGTCGCGGCGCCCCGGCTGAGTCTGGTCGTGACGGGCTTCGACGAAATGTTCGAATCCATCGAAGAGCAGTGGCAGGAACGCGCGCTGTGCGCCCAGACCGATCCCGAGGCGTTCTTCCCCGAGAAGGGCGGCTCGACTCGCGAAGCCAAGCGCATCTGCATGGGCTGTGAAGTACGTGACCAGTGCCTGGAATACGCACTGGCACACGACGAACGCTTCGGCATCTGGGGTGGTCTCTCGGAACGAGAGCGCCGCAGGCTGAAGCGCGGAATCGGTTAGAGAATCGTTCGAAAGTAGACTCTGAGGCCTGGCCCGGAGCACACGCAGGCGCAGTACGTCGGTGTCTCCGGGCGAACGCCCAGCAGTCGCGTCGCAGGTCTTCGACGCCGGCGCGGGTACCACCCAGTACACGCGAGAGAGGCGGAGAAGACGATGGCACGCTCCCGGCGTCATTTCCCGGCGCCCACCGCACGATCGGTGACCCGTCGCGGCCGCGGGGTTCGAGGCCCCATGCTCCCGCCGACGGTACCCGCCTGGCGCACCAGGGGGCAGAAGTTCGACCGGCTGGTGCTCGAGGCCTTCGCACCGCTGGACACCCGCTGGCACGACCGGCTCACCAAGCTCGACATCGCCGTCGACGACGTCCCGAAAATCCGTCCGCTGCACCCCGATTCGGTCACCTGGCCGGACGAGGTGGTCGCCGACGGCCCGGTGCCGCTGTCGCGGCTGATTCCCGCCGGAGTCGACCGGCACGGTGCGGCCACCCGAGCCAGGGTGGTGCTGTTCCGCAAACCGCTCGAACTGCGCGCCGCCGACCCCGACGATCTGGTGGAACTGCTGCGCGAGGTGCTCGTCCAGCAGATCGCCACCTACCTCGGTGTAGACCCCGATCTGATCGATCCGGAACCCGAATGAGGGCGTGTCCGTATCCCCTTTTGCGAGCCGGAGGGTTAACCTCGACATCGTGATCCCCATGCGTCGTTGCTGCCGACCCGGCTGCAAGAACCCGGCCGTAGCGACGCTGACGTATGTGTACTCCGACTCGACCGCCGTCGTCGGACCGCTGGCCACCGTCGCCGAACCGCACTCCTGGGATCTGTGCGAAACCCACGCCTGCCGCATCACCGCCCCGAAGGGCTGGGAACTGGTCCGCCACGAAGGCGGCTTCTCCTCGAGCTCCCCCGACGACGACGATCTCACCGCCCTGGCCGAGGCCGTCCGCGAGGCGGGGCTGCGCCGCCGCCCGTCCGACCCGGACCAGCCGGGCTACGCCGAGTCGGCTCCCCCACGCACCGGCCGTACGGGCCGCCGCGGGCACCTACGCGTGCTGCCCGATCCGTAAATACCCAGCGCGATCACTGATCTCGGGAGTACATGGGTAACTCCCCGGCCACCTCCCAGCCGGGGCCTCCTGACGCAGGACCTGTCGAAAACTGTCGAGCTACCGGACCAGTACGGCCTGAGTCTCGGGGAGGCGGATAGGCTAGGGCTCATGACGACTGTCGCGCGCTCCAGCGAACTCGTGAACGCCGTGATCAAGGCTTATGACGTCCGCGGGGTGGTGGGCGAACAGATCGACGCGGGGTTCGTCGCCGATGTCGGCGCCTCCTTCGCCCGGCTGATGCGGGCCGAGGGCGCCACCCGGATCGTGATCGGCCACGACATGCGCGAGTCGTCGCCCGAGCTGTCGCGGGCCTTCGCCGACGGCGTACTGGCCCAGGGCCTGGATGTGGTGCACATCGGCCTGGCCTCCACCGACCAGCTCTACTTCGCCTCCGGCAAGCTCGGCTGTCCCGGCGCGATGTTCACCGCCAGCCACAACCCGGCCCGCTACAACGGCATCAAGCTGTGCCGCGCCAACGCGCTGCCGGTGGGCCAGGACACCGGCCTGGCCACCATCTCCGCCGAGATCGTCGCCGGCGTGCCCGCCTACGACGGCGCCCCCGGCACCGCCACCAGCACCGACCTGCTGGCCGACTACGCGAGCTTCCTGCGCGAGCTGGTCGACCTCGACGACATCCGCCCGCTGACCATCGCGGTCGACGCGGGCAACGGCATGGGCGGCCACACCGTCCCCGCGGTGCTGGGCACCCTGGGCCCGGTCACCATCGTGCCGCTGTACTTCGAGCTCGACGGCTCCTTCCCCAACCACGAGGCCAACCCCCTCGATCCGAAGAACCTGGTCGACCTGCAGGCGCTGGTGCGCAGCAGCGGCGCCGACATCGGCCTGGCCTTCGACGGCGACGCCGACCGGTGCTTCGTCGTCGACGAGCGCGGCGAGCCGGTCTCGCCCTCGGCGATCACCGCCCTGGTGGCCCAGCGCGAGCTGGCCAAGGAGCCGGGCGCCACCGTCATCCACAATCTGATCACCTCGCGCGCGGTGCCCGAACTGGTCGAGGAGCTGGGCGGCAAGCCGGTGCGCACCCGGGTGGGCCACTCGTTCATCAAGCAGGAGATGGCGGCCACCGGCGCGGTCTTCGGCGGCGAGCACTCCGCGCACTACTACTTCCGCGATTTCTGGGGTGCCGACTCGGGCATGCTGGCCGCGCTGCACGTGCTGGCCGCCCTCGGCGAGGGACAGCGGCCGGTCTCGGAGCTGATGGCCGCCTACGACGTCTACGCGGCCTCCGGCGAGATCAACTCCACCGTGGCCGACGCCGCCGAACGCACCGAGGCCGTGCTGGCCGCCTTCGCCGACCGCACCGAATCGGTGGACCGGCTCGACGGGGTGACCGTGGACCTGGGCGAGCACGCCTGGTTCAATCTGCGCGCGTCCAACACCGAACCGCTCCTGCGGCTCAATGTCGAGGCCGGATCGCAGGCCGAAGTAAACGCCATCGTGACCGAGATCCTGGGCATCGTCCGCGCTTGATGCGGGAAAATGAAACCAGTGCAGGTGGAATCGCATGGTCGGTCCCGGGAATCTCACCATCGTCGGCGCCTGACTGGAATAGTGGAATCACAGACGACACGGTGCGATGAGGGGAGGTGGACTCGGCGATGATCGCTGGAACACCGGTATTCGACCTCGACGATGCCGCATCGCTGGAGGCGGCCGACACCGGCGGCGCCCTGCGCTCGGCGGCTTCCGGCGGCGCCCAGGTGCGGGCGACGGCGGCCGCGGTCGCCGAGACCGCGCTCACCGAACGCCTGGCCGATCTGCGGCCGCGCAGCCTGGTGCTGGTCACCGGGTCGGGACGGGCCGCGCGCGCGGCGGGCCTGCTGGTCGCCACCCTCGGTGACCGGGCCGGGCTGCCGATCGTGCCGGTCACCGCGCTGCCGCCGTGGGTGGGCCCACTCGACGTGGTGCTCGTCGCCGGCGACGACGCGGGCGATCCGCGCCTGATCGACGCCGTGGACCGCGCGCTGCGCCGCAGCGCCGAAGTGGTGGTGGCCGCGCCCAACGAGGGCCCGCTGCGCGCGGTCGCCGCGGGTCGCGCCATCGTGCTGGAGCCGCGCGTGCCGGTGCTCGACCACAACCGGCTGCTGCGTTTCCTCGCCGTCGGCATCGCGGTGCTGCGCGCGGTCGACGCCCAGCGCAGCGTGCCGGCCACCCCCGATCTCACCGAACTGGCCGACATGCTCGACGCCGAGGCGCTGCGCGACGGGCCGCACAACGAGGTCTTCCACAATCCCGCCAAGACCCTGGCCGCGCGCATGCACGGCGTGGGCGTGGTCCTGGCCGGTGACTCCCCCGCCGCCGTCGAGCTCGCCGCCCACGGCGCCGAGGTGCTGTTGCAGTCGGCGGGCACGCTGGCCGCGGCCGCCGATCTGGCCGATGCCGTCGCCTCGATCGGCAGGCTCACCGAGGCCGCGGGCACGGCACCGGGCTTCGACCCGCTGTTCCACGACGAGGAACTCGACGGCCCGGCCCCGGTCGACCGGGTGCGGGTGCTGGCGCTGAGCGTGCACCCCGACCAGGCGGCCGCGCGGCGCAAACTGGCGGTCTTCGACGGCGCGGGCGCGGGTCTGGTCGACGCGGATCTGGTGCACGCCGATGTCGACGTGCTGCAATCCCAGCTCGCCGAACCGGGCGTGGCCCCGGCCCAGGAGAGCGCGGCGGCCACCTCCGCCGCCGGTGGCGGGCACGGCAGCGAGATCGAGCAACTGGCCGTGCTGGCGCTGCGCCTGGACATGGCGGCGGCCTATCTCCGACTCCTGGAGGCGCGCGGCGCGGCCGCGCCCGGCCCGGACCGATTCCACGACGGGGGACGCTACTAGTGCAGGAACTCGTTGGTGCGCTGCGTTCTTACGCCTGGGGATCGCGCACCGCGCTCGCTCAGCTGTGCGGCCGCCCGGTGCCCTCGGCCCATCCCGAGGCCGAACTCTGGTTCGGGGCGCACCCGGCCGACCCCGCCCACGTGCGGACCGTCGACGGCAAGCTCTCGCTGCTCGAGGTGGTCAGCGCCGACCCGATCCGCGAACTCGGCCCGGCCGCGGACACCTTCGGCACCCGGCTGCCGTTCCTGCTGAAGATCCTGGCCGCCGAGGAACCGCTGTCGCTGCAGGCCCACCCCAGTTCGGCGCAGGCCAAGGCGGGCTTCGAACGGGAGAACCGCACCGGGGTGCCGCTGGACTCGCCCATGCGCAACTACCGCGACGACAGCCACAAGCCCGAACTGGTCGTCGCACTGGACCGGTTCGAGGCGCTGGCCGGCTTCCGCGACCCGCACCGCACCGTCGAGCTGCTGCGCGCGCTCGCCGTGCCGGGTCTCGACGTCTACGCCGGACTGCTTGCCGCCCAGCCCGATTCGGCCGGGCTGCGCACGCTGTTCACCACCTGGATCACGCTGCCGCCCGCGGCGCTGTCCACCCTGCTGCCCGCGGTGCTCGAAGGCTGCGTGCGCTATCTGTCCGGGCGTGGTCCGCGCCCGTTCGCCGCCGAGGTGCGCACGGCGCTGGAACTGGCCGAGGTGTATCCCGGTGACGCGGGCGTGCTGGCCGCGCTGCTGCTCAACCGGCTCACCCTCGAACCCGGCCAGGGCCTGTTCCTCGACGCCGGGAACCTGCACGCCTACCTGCGCGGCGTGGGCGTGGAGATCATGGCCAACTCCGACAATGTGCTGCGCGGCGGGCTCACCCCCAAGCACGTCGACGTGCCGGAACTGCTGCGGGTCCTCGATTTCGAGCCGGTCGACCTGCCGGTGATCGAACCGGAGCCCGGCGCCGACGGCGGGGTGCGGTATCGCACGCCCGCACCGGAATTCGCGCTGTGCCGCTTCGACCTGCCCGCCGACGGCGACGCGGTGGTGCTGGCCGACGCCGGGCCGGGCATCGTGCTGTGCACCGCGGGCACGGTCGAACTGTCCCAGAACGGGCGCACCCTCACCGTCGAGCGCGGCAGCGCGGCCTGGATCTCGGCGACCGACAGCGACATCCGCGCCCGCGCGGTGCGCGGGCCCGCCCAGCTGTTCAACGCCTGCGTGGGCACCGGCCACTGAGCCGGAGCGCGCGGATCGCCGTGCGCCGCCTAGGCTGTTGCGGGCACGAAGGTGTTCAGCGAAGCGGAAGGGCGGGCGGATATGTCGGCTGGTGGTGGTAAGAAGGCGATCATCGCCGCGTTGACGGCCAACGCGGGAATCGCGGTGTCGAAGTTCGTCGGCGCGGCGATCACCGGATCGGCGTCGATGATGGCCGAGGCGGTGCACTCGGTGGCCGACACGGCCAACCAGGGCCTGCTGCTGTTCGGGCAGCGCGCGGCCGCCAAGGACGCCGACGAGCTGCACCAGTTCGGCTACGGGCGCAACCGGTACTTCTATTCCTTCGTCGTGGCGCTGGTGCTGTTCACCCTCGGCTCGGTGTACGCGATCTACGAGGGCATCCACAAGATCCAGCATCCCGAGGAGCTGAGTCAGCCGATCGTCGCGATCGTCATCCTCGGCATCGCGATCGGGCTCGAGACCTTCAGCTTCCTCACCGCGGTACGGGAATCCAAGCCGCTCAAGGGGTCCGCGAGCTGGTGGCGGTTCATCCGCAACTCGCGCAGCCCCGAACTGCCGGTGGTACTGCTCGAGGACACCGGCGCGCTGATCGGTCTGGTCATCGCCTTCGCCGCGGTGGGGCTCACCGTGGTCACCGACGACCCGATCTACGACGGCATCGGCACCCTGTGCATCGGTGTGCTGCTCGGGCTCATCGCGATCGTGCTGATCGTGGAGATGAAGAGCCTGCTCATCGGCGAGGGCGCCACTCCCGAGCAGGACCGCGCCATCCGCGACAATCTGGTCGACGGCACGCTGATCACCTCGGTGATCCACCTGAAGTCGGAGTACCTGGGACCGGAGGAGATGCTGGTCGCGGCCAAGGTGGCCATCGCGCCGGGGCTCGACATCGCCGGGGTCGCCGAGGCGATCGACGCGGCGGAGATGCGGGTGCGCACGGCGGTGCCGACCGCGCGCCTCATCTACCTGGAGCCCGACCTGTACCGCACGCTGTGACATCGGCGGCTGGCGCCGCGGGTTTTTCGGCCCCTTGGGCCTCGCGTCCGAGGGGCGATAAATAGGGATCGCCGTGACGTCTCGCCCCACGGACGC
>NZ_JBSGDP010000027.1:0-76664 GCF_053602435.1 Nocardia sp. NPDC004415 | reverse complement strand
CGGTCCTTGGAGTTCTGACCCCACGGATTGCCCTTGTTCTCCAGGTTCTTGAACAACCCGGCCAGCTCGGAGGGGAACTCCGACTCGATCAACACCTGATAGCGGCGCATATCGATGATGTGATCGACATGCTCGATATCGACCGGGCACTGCTCCACACACGCACCACAACTCGTGCACGACCACAGGACCTCGGGGTCGATGACACCGTTGACGTCCTCGCCACCGATCAACGGACGCTCCGCCTCGGCCCGCGCCGCCTCGGAGACCTTCGCCGCGTCACCACCGGCGAGCAGATACGGCGCCTTCGCGTACGTGTGGTCCCGCAGCGACATGATCAACAGCTTGGGCGACAACGGTTTTCCGGTGTTCCAGGCGGGGCACTGCGACTGACACCGCCCGCACTCGGTGCAGGTGGTGAAATCCAGCAGGCCCTTCCAGGTGAAGTCCTCCACCCTGCCGACGCCGAAGGTGTCCGCGTCGGGATCGGCGGTCTCCATGTCGAGAACCTTGCCGCCGGAGATCATCGGCTTGGCCGCGCCGAGCGCGACTCCCCCGTCGGCCTCACGCTTGAAGTAGATGTTGAAGAACGCCGAAAGCCGGTGCCAGGCAACACCCCACGTCAGGTGGCGGCCGATGAAATAGAGGAACGCGGCTCCGGCCAGCATCTTGACGAAGGCGAAGACCGAGACCAGCAGTGGACTCGCGGGCAGCAACCGGGCCACCTGCAGGGTGAGGAAATCGGTCGCGAGATGCCCGCCGCCGTAGGTCGCGATCTTGCCCGCTTTCACCAGCACATCACCGAAACCGTGGACGAGCACGATGGTTTCGATGAGATAGGCGGCCAGGAAGTTCGACCCGCCGAACCGGGACAGCCGCTCGGGCCTGCGCGGGTGATTGCGCTGCCGGATGACGATCAGCGTCACGATACCCACGATCGTGCCGATGCTGAGCAGTTCCTCGAGCAGGTGATATCCGGCGGTGTGCCCGATCACCGGCCACCCGAACGACGGATCGAAGGTCTGCCCGTAGGACTCGAAGTAGAACACCATCCCGAGCAGGAATCCGACCATCACCAGCCAGTGCGCCCAGCCCACACTCCGGAACTTGTTCATCCGCGTGTGCGCGGCGACCTCGACCACCACGGTCCGCACCCGCGGCACGATCGGCCGCCAGCGCGTCCCGTCCGGCTGACCGGCGCGCAACACCCGCAGCATCCGGCCCAGCCCGACCGCCAGCGTCGCCCAGCAGAACACCGTGATGACGGCCCCGATGACCCCCAACACGATCGTCGCAGTACTCATGCCTCCCCCGCTCCCCACTACAGCATCACAGCTTGTTACCGGTGAGTAACTTAGCTTCTCCGGCCAACGTAGCACCGATTCGGGGCAAACGAAACCCCCACTCCCCGTAGCTGTCCGGGAGTGGGGGTGAGGGGGTGGGCCGCTACTGCAGGCGGCGTTCTTCTTCCTCTTCCAGGCGGCGGCGTTCTTCCTCGCGCTCGACCTGTTCCTTCTCGATCTTCTCTTCGTGTTCGTTCTTGTTCGACATATCCGCTCCAATCACCGATTGTCCGGACCTCTCCGTTCAGCGTACTCGGGGAGGTCCGGACGACGGCGTGCTCAGAAGGCGCGGCAGGAGCGGATGTCGGTGGCCAGGATCGCCTTGGCGCCCAGGTCGGCGAGGCGGTCCATGAGCTCGTTGCCCTGCTTGCGTGGGACCAGGGCGCGCACGGCGATCCACTCGGGGTCGGCCAGCGGGGAGATGGTGGGCGACTCCAGGCCCGGGGTGATGGCGACGGCCTCGTCGAGCAGCGACTTGGGGCAGTCGTAGTCCAGCATCAGGTACTGCTGGGCGAACACCACACCCTGGATGCGGGCGATGAGCTGATTGCGGGCGCGGTCGTCCTGCGGGGAACCGGTGCGCTCGATCAGCACGCCCTCGGAATCGCACAGCGACTCGCCGAAGGCGACCAGGTTGTGCTGACGCAGGGTCCGGCCGGAACCCACCACGTCGGCGATGGCGTCGGCCACACCGAGCTGGATGGAGATCTCGACCGCGCCGTCGAGGCGGATCACCTCGGCCTCGATGCCGAAGCGGGCCAGGTCGGCGCGCACCAGGTTCGGGTAGGAGGTGGCGATGCGCTTGCCCGCGAGGTCCTCGACCTTCCACTGCTCGCCGGCGGGAGCGGCGTAGCGGAAGGTGGAGCGGCCGAAGCCGAGGGAGAGACGTTCGCTGACCGGCGAGCCGGAATCCAGCGCCAGGTCACGACCGGTGATGCCGAGGTCGAGCTCACCGGAGCCGACGTAGATCGCGATGTCCTTGGGCCGCAGGAAGAAGAATTCGACCTGGTTGGCCGGGTCCAGCACGGTCAGATCGCGGGAATCGGTCCGCTTGCGGTAGCCGGCCTCGGTGAGAATGGAGGTGGCGGATTCCGACAGCGAGCCCTTGTTGGGAACGGCGACGCGCAACATGGGAGGTGGTCCTTTCGGGGAGAAGTGGAGGAGGTGTCGACCGGACGGATCAGACGTCACAGATGTCGGTACACGTCCTCGAGCTTCAGCCCGCGACCCACCATCATCACCTGGAGCCAGTACAGCAACTGGGAGATCTCCTCGGCGAGGGCTTCGTCGCTCTCGTGCTCGGCGGCCAGCCAGATCTCCCCGGCTTCCTCGAGCACCTTCTTACCCTGGAAATGAACCCCGGCGTCCAGCGCGGCCACGGTGCCCGACCCTTCGGGACGGGTCTGGGCACGCTCGGTCAGCTCGGCGAACAGGGATTCGAAGTTCTTCACGGTGGTCGATTGTTTCACACCGTGCACAGCGGTTTTCCCGCGCACCGCCACCGCGGGGGTGACGGCGCGCGGGAACAGGTCAGGACTCGCTCGCCAGCAGTTCGCGCAGGTCTGCCACCGATGCGCGCAGGTGGTCGGCGAAGGCGTACATCTCGCCGGACACCGACTTGGGGGTGGCCAGGTAGATGTTCCAGCGGTCGGGCAGCAGCACGTAGGCGATGCCGATGCACTTGGGGCTGGTGGAGCCGAAACCGAAGTAGCGGATGTACTGCGAGGGCGCCGAGCTGGTGCTCAGGTAGTCGTCGCGCATGATCGTCCAGCCGGGGCTGTCGAACAGAGCGATGTGCTCGTCGGCGACGCCGAGTTCGGCGCCGCGGCGACGCTGGATCCACTGCAGCTCCCACAGATGCTGCTCGGGAGCGTGCCCGGCCTGGCATTCCTTGGCCCGGCCGACGTGCGCGCCCGCGGCGGTGCGGGCGGCGGCGAGCTTGGTCTCGCGGTCCACCGAGTCGTCGACCATGGCGTCGACGAAGGCGACCATCTCCGGGGTCACCACGCGCATGGCCTCGGTGCGGCCGTTGCGGAACTGGCGGGTGGCGATGGACTCGTAGGTGGCGCCGGTCAGGCCCTTGCTGCGCCGGTGGGCGAGCTGATAGGCCAGCTGGGCGAAGGCATCGGGTGAGATGCCCAGCTTCTTGGCGTCGGCGGTGCCGAAGTCGTCGAAGGACACCAGCGAGGTGGCGGTGTCGGCGGCGAAACGGGCGAAGTCGGCCCCGGCGGCGGCGATATCGGCGCGCGCGGCGGAGTCGAGGACGAACTCGACCGGCTCCACCGGCGGCAGTCCCTGGGCCCGCGCGCCGCTGGTCTCGGCGTGGTCCTGGGCGGTGCGCTCGAGCAGCGCGTCGACGAAGGACAGCACGGTGGTGCCGTCGAGGCCGCAGTGCTCGATATTGATGCCGGCCTGCCCGTCGGCGAAGACGATGAACGACACCGACTTGTCGAAGTAGCGATTGGCACTGTCACCGTGCAGCAGCTGATCGCAGGCGTGCAGTTCGTCACGCGGGGCGAAATCCTCGAGGCACACCGCGAACAGGGCGGTCTCGATCGTGTCGAAGGCGGCGACATTGGCCGCTTCGGTGCGCAGGGCGGCACGGCTGCGCGCCCACTCGGCGCGGGCCTTGGTGGTGAGATGGCCGACGGCGGTGTCGGTGGCGGCGGGCTTGGTGCCGCCCTTGATCACCGCGCGCAGTCCGTCGACGAGATCGGCGAACGCGTACGGCGCGCCGTCTGGCCCGATGACGTCCATCCGGAAGATGTTGCCGCGGTAGAAGACCGCGATGTGCCGGGCGTCGGAGGGGCCGGGCTGTTCGTCGCTGTAGGGCTTGCGCACGGTGTCCTGTTCCTCGCCCGGGATCCGGGTCTCGGAGAACAGGTACTCGTTCTGCCACATCGACAGCTGCTGCCCGCGCTGGGTCACCGGCGGCACCCGCTCGGCGTCCAGGGCCAGCTTGTAGTCCACGGCCGCGCCGATGAGCGCGGCGGCCTGCTCGGCCTGGCTCGCGACCGTCGAGGCGGCCAGTGGGGTGTCGTCGCGGAACAGGAACACGAAGTTGGCGTTGAGCGCGATCCGGTCGCGGCGGCCCAGGTACCGCGAGGGCCAGAACTCGTCGAGCCAGCTGCCCACCCCGGGGGTGGCGTCGTAGTCGGCCAGTGCGGCGTGCAGGGTGCGCCCGGCCCCGCCGGGGCGCAGCAGCTCGGCTACCGCGCCCTCGGTGGTGGCGTACTCCTCGGCGCTCAGCAGCGGCCGACACCACTGCAGGAACCGCGCGCCACTGTCTTCCAGTGTGGGCAGCGGAACCCGGGGCAGGGTGTCTTCGGCGGCGAACGTGGGTTGGTTCAATCCAGGTCCTCAGGTCTCGATGGGATGCGGGCGGGACAGGAACAGGTTGGCGTAGAGCCAGCCCTCGGCTTCGTGATCGGTGGTGTCGATTCCCTTGGCCGCCAACGCATCCAGCACCTGTTCGCGTTCCTGTGCCGAGGCGAACCGACGCTGCTGGAACATACCCGGACGCTGCTCGCTGCGATAGCCGAGCGCGGCCAGTTCCTCGGCGATGGGACCGAAATCGAACATCCGTAACACGAAGTGCGCCATCCACGGTCGCTTGCGCGGATCGGCTTGGACGACCCTGGACAGGGTCTTCTCGGTGATGTAGCCGACGCATCCGGTGGAGATCACCAGATCGGCGGAGGCGAGCACACGTCGCTGTGCCTCGGTGGGCTCGGTGGCCTCGAGGTCGGCGTGCACGTAGTCGTGCAGGAATCCGGCGGCGTGGGCGTAGGTCAGCGCCGGGCGTGCGGCGTCCATCCCGACGAAGCGTACGTCGGGCATCAGGTCGGTGCGCAACCGCTCCCGGTCCGCGGCGATCAGGCCGATCCGGTCGGTGTCGGCGTGGTCGCGATAGTGGCCCGCCAGTTCGTCGACCGTCGTATCGGTCCGCAGCAGGGCCGCGTTCACCCCGTAGGAGCACCCGAGATCGAGCACGGTCGGAATCCGGTCGGGCCGGGCCGCCCGCAACTGCCGCAACTGGTCCTGGAAGTGCGGCTTGGCCAGTTCCGGAATCCGGTAGTCGAGCTCGTTCATCCGCGCGAAGTACGCCCGCGGATCAGGACTTTCGTAGATGTCGTCGAAGGATGCTTTGCCATTGGTGTCCAACGGGACGGACATGGGCGGTTCCTCTCAGTCGAGCAGTCGGTCACCTCGGACGGCGTCGGCCGCGGCGGCCACGTGGTCGGGCAGAACACGGCCGAACAGCTGCCTGGTGCGTTCGACAGTGCCGATCACCCCGGGCCGGTCCGTGTAGGCGAAGATCGCCGAATGTCGTTGTCCCGTACCGGCCACCTCGGTGACGCGGTGCAGGGAGAAGCGGCCCTTGAACAGCTGCAGGTCGCCGGGGCGCAGTTCGAGCGCGCGGATGAACCGCTCGCCGGTGCCGGTGAGCACGGCCCGCACATCGTCGAGATTCTCCGCGTGCGGGTCGCGGATGTTGGGGCAGTATTCGAAGACGCCACCGGATTCGGGGCGCCGGGTGAGCATGCTGACGGTGAATTCGTTGGTGTCGAAATGCCAGGGGTGCGACATTCCGGGCTCGACCACGTTCAGGCACAGACCCGCCAGCGGATCGGCGAATTCGTGCAGGTCGTCGAGTTCGAAGCAGTCGGCGACGAAACGCTGGAAGACCGGGTCGGTGTAGAGGCGCTGGATCAGCGCGTCGGCGGGGATGTGGTCGCGGGCGACGAAGGCGTTGCCGCGATCGAGCACGATGCGCGCCGGATGATCGGCGGGCAGGTCGGCGTCGAGCGGGATGTTGTAGGCGTTGACCCGTTCGACCTTGTAGTGGGCGTGCGGTGCGATCCGCTCGCCCTCGGCCTGGAGCGTCGCCAGCAGCTCCGGCCGGAGGAATTCGCGCAGCACCGTGCAGCCGTCCTCGGCCAGTTCGGCACGCGCGGCGGCGACGGCCGCCTGCCTGCCCGGACCACCGAGATCGGTGAGCGGATACCGTGCGATATCGACGATTTCGTCAAGCCCCCGCGTGCCTGTCATGCATTCAGTGTGCGGTAACTTCCCGGCTCGCGCCGCCGGTTTCGCCAAATCCGGCCTATTCCGGGCAGCTCACAATATTGCGAATTGTGCTGTGCGACAACATTTTTAGAACGTGATCTTCATACCCGCGCGGCGAGTGCGGCACCCAGATCGGCGACCGACAAACCCACCAGAGTTTCCCGGAACACCCGCCCGGGAAGCTCGGGAACAGCGATTTCGCAGGGAATCACGATCAGGCCACAGCCGGCGCCCTGGGCCGCCAGCGCACCGGTCGGCGAGTCCTCGATCGCGACGCAGTCGGCCGGGTCGACACCGAGCAGTTCGGCGGCGCGGCGGTAGATCGCCGGGTCGGGCTTGCCGTGTTCGACCTCGTCACCGCAGACCGACAGGTCGAAGAAGTCGCGGCCGAGGGTGTCGAGGCCGTACTCGGTGAGCGAGCGTTTGGTGTTGGTCACCAGGGCGCAGCGCAGGCCCGCCGCGCGCACCATCGCCAGCGCGTCCTTGGCGCCGGGCCGCCACGGGATGGGGCCGAGCATCAGCTCGGTGACCCGCCGTTCCAGGAAATCCCCCGCCGCGGCGAGCACCGCGGGGGTGATCGCGACGCCGATACCGTCGAACAGGATGCGCAGCGCGTTCGGGCCGGAGGCGCCGATCAGCGCGTGGCGCACGGTGTCGGTCAGCTCGGTGCCGTGTTCGCGGGCGAGTTCGCGCACCGCGATGTCCCACAGCTTCTCCGAGTCGAGCAGCGTGCCGTCCATGTCCCACAGCACCGCGGCCGGTCGCGCGCTCACTTCGGTGGTCCCGCCTCGTTCTCGTCGCCGGTGGCCGTCGGCGATCGCCGGGCCGGGTCCAGGGTAGCCGGTGCGGATCAGACGCCGGACCCGGTGATCTGCAGGTGGCCCGCGTCGCCGGTGACCTGGATCCACCGGTTCTCCGAGGTCACCGTGCCGTTGGCGAGGTGGTAGGTCAGCGAGACGACCGCCTTGTTCTGGCCGCTGGGAGTGATCGAACCGACACTGACCGAGCGCACCGTCGACCAGAACGAGGAGTAGTCGCCGTAGCCGCCGGTCTGGGCCTGGTAGGCCGGTGCCAGCTGGGCCCAGGCGCCGCCGATATTGCCCGGCAGCATGCCGTAGTACCCGGCGATGAACTGGCCGATCCGCTCCGGGGTCGGCGGGCCGAACGGAGTCGTGGTGATGGTGGTGCTCGACGGGCGCGAGGAGGTGGAGCCGGGCGCGCCCGACGTGGACGGCGCGCTGCTGGAGGCTCCCGGTGTACTGGACGCGCCCGGGGCGGTGGTGGCCGGGACCGTGATCGTCTCCTGTTCGGGGACGATGACCACGGTGTCGACCCGGCCGTCGACCATGGTCGTCACGGTGATCGGCGAGGGCGGGTTCTGGGCCTGCGTGCCCTGGTCACCGCCGCGGTCGCGGGTGACCACCAGGACAACGAGCATGACGGTGAAGGCGGCGACCGCCGCGGCCAGCAGCAGGACCGCGCGATTGTTGTTCGCCGAGTCGGTGCGGGCGGGCGGTGCCGGGAAGGCGGGTGGGCGGCCGGACCCGGTGGCGAGCGGGGAGGCCGGTGCGGCGGCGCCGGGGGCGGCGTCCTGTGGACGCAGCAGTCCGGGATCGCCCGCGGCGGCCTGCCCGATCGGGCTCTGCACCGCGGCGACCCGGCCACTGATGGCCGAGCGGGCCGACTTGGCCAGGGCCAGGCCGCTGCCGAGCAGTCCGGCCCTGGCCGCCCCGGCGGTCGCACCGGGGCGCGGCAGCAGGGTGGTGGCCGCCTCGCCGACCGGCAGCACCTTCGTCGCCGGGGCACCGGGCAGCACCGGAACCCGGCCCGCCGCCACGTCTTCGAGCGCGGTGCGGGCCTGCGCCATGCTCGGGCGGTCCTCGGCGGACGCGGTGAGCAGCCACATCAGCACCGGGCCGAGCGGACCGGCCTGCTTCGGTTCCGGGACCACCCCGCGCGCGACCGCGTGCAGCACGGCCAGGGGGTTGTCGCCCTCGCCGAACGGCGGCGCGCCCTCGACGGCGGCGTAGAGCGTGGAGCCCAGGGCGAACACGTCGGCGGCGGCCTTCGGGTTGTCGCCGCGGGCGATCTCGGGGGCCAGGTAGGCGGGGGTACCGGCGAGGAAGCCGGTGGCGGTGACGGTGACGTCACCGGTGGCGTGCGAGATGCCGAAGTCGGTGATCTTGACGGTGCCGTTGTCCCCGACGAGCAGATTGGCCGGTTTCACGTCACGGTGCATGATCCCGGCGTCGTGGGCGGCCGAGAGCGCCGCGGCGGCCTGGGCACCGATGCCTGCGACCTCGATGGGCGGCAGGGTCGCGCCACCGGCCAGCTTCACCGCGAGGCTGGGGGCGTTCATGTACTCCATCACCAGCCACGGCTGGCCGTCCTCTTCGGCGACGTCGAAGACGGTGATGGCGTTGGGGTGGTGCAGGCGCGCGGCGATGCGGCCCTCGCGCATGGCGCGCAGCTTGGCCTCCAGCGCCTGCGAGCCGGTCAGGCCCGGGGCGAGCAGGAGCTGTTTCACCGCGACGGTGCGGCGCAGCCGGACATCGGTGGCGCGCCACACCACACCCATCGCACCGGTGCCGATCGGGTCGGTGAGTCGATAGCGTCCCGCGATCAACCGATCCGATGTCATGTGCGCCCCTCCATGCGATTTCGCCGAGTCGTCCAGCCCTCCGCGCCACAGCGGGATGAAACTTTGTGAAAATCCTACGTGCTGAAGTGCTTTGCCTGCGCGGTGACTCAGGCGTTGAAGTACTTGGCCTCCGGGTGCAGCAGCACGAACGCGTCGGTGGACTGCTCCGGATGCAGCTGCAGTTCCTCCGACAGCGTGACCCCGACCCGGCCCGCTTCGAGCAGGTCGACCAGCTTGGCGCGGTCCTCGAGCTCCGGGCAGGCGCCGTAGCCGAAGGAGTAGCGCGCGCCGCGGTAACCCAGCTTGAAGTAGTCCTGGATGTCGGCCGGATCGTCGTCGGCGACCGACTGCCCGTCCAGGGTCAGTTCCTCACGCACCCGGCGGTGCCAGTACTCGGCCAGCGCCTCGGTGAGCTGCACGCCGATGCCGTGCACCTCGAGGTAGTCGCGGTAGTTGTCCCCGGCGAACAGCGCGTTGGCGAAGTCGGCGATCGGCTGACCCATGGTGACCAGCTGGAACGGCAGCACGTCGACCTGCCCGGTCTCACGCGCCTTCTCGCGGGAGCGGATGAAGTCGGCGATGCACAGGAACCGGTCGCGCTGCTGACGCGGGAAGGTGAACCGATACCGTTGCGGCGCATCGGGTTCCGGCTCGGTGAGCACGATCACATCGTCGCCCTCGGAGACCGCCGGGAAGTAGCCGTAGACGACCGCCGCGTGCTGGAGCACGCCCTCGGTGGCCAAACGGTCCAGCCACGCGCGCAGCCGCGGACGGCCCTCGGACTCCACCAGCTCCTCGTAGGTCGGCCCGTCGCCCTTGCGCTGCCCGCGCAGCCCCCACTGGCCCAGGAACAGCGCGCGCTCGTCGAGCAGGCCCGAATACTCCTGCAGCGGAAGACCCTTCACCACGCGTGTGCCCCAGAACGGCGGGGTCGGCACCGGCAGATCCGCGGCCACATCCGAGCGCTCGGGCACCTCGATCGGCACCTCGGCGGCCTTGCGCTCGGCGGCGATCCGCTTGGACCGTTCGTGGCGGGCCTTGCGCTCGGCGGCCTTCTGCTTGGCCTCGATGGCCTCCGGGCTGTCGGGATCGAGGCCACCGCCGCGCTTGACGGTCATGATCTCGTCCATCAGCCGCAGGCCCTCGAAGGCGTCGCGGGCGTAGTGCACCTCGCCGTCGTAGACCGCGGTCAGGTCGTTCTCCACGTAGGAGCGGGTCAGCGCGGCGCCGCCGAGCAGCACCGGGAACTGTTCGGCCACGCCCTTGGTGTTGAGCTCCTCGAGGTTCTCCTTCATCACCACCGTCGACTTCACCAGCAGCCCGGACATGCCGATCACGTCGGCCTTCTTGTCCTGGGCGGCGTCGAGGATGGTCGCGATCGGCTGCTTGATGCCGAGGTTGACCACCTCGTAGCCGTTGTTGGACAGGATGATGTCGACCAGGTTCTTGCCGATGTCGTGCACGTCGCCCTTGACCGTGGCCAGCACGATCCGGCCCTTGCCCGAGTCGTCGGTGGCCTCCATGTGCGGTTCCAGATGCGCGACAGCGGTTTTCATCACCTCGGCCGACTGCAGCACGAACGGCAACTGCATCTGGCCCGAGCCGAACAGCTCACCGACGGTCTTCATGCCCGACAGCAGCGTCTCGTTGATGATCTGCAACGGCGGCACCGACTGCATCGCCTCGTCCAGATCGACGTCCAGCCCGTTGCGCTCACCGTCGACGATGCGCCGCTCCAACCGCTCGAACAGCGGCAGCGCCGCCAGTTCCTCGGCCCGCGAGGCCTTCGACGAGGCCGCCGAGACACCCTCGAACAGGGCCATCAGCTTCTGCAGCGGGTCGTAGTCCTCGGTGCGGCGGTCGTAGATCAGATCCAGCGCGGTCTCGCGCTGCTCGTCGGGGATCCGGCTCATCGGCAGGATCTTCGAGGCGTGCACGATCGCCGAATCCAGTCCGGCCTCCACGCATTCGTGCATGAACACCGAGTTCAGCACCTGGCGCGCGGCCGGGTTCAGGCCGAAGGAGATATTGGACAGACCCAGCGTGGTCTGCACCTGCGGATGGCGGCGCTTGAGCTCGCGGATGGCGTTGATGGTCTCCTCGCCGTCCTTGCGCGACTCCTCCTGGCCGGTGCCGAGGGTGAAGGTCAGCGTGTCGACGATGATGTCGGATTCGCGCAGGCCCCAGTTGCCGGTGATGTCCTCGATGAGCCGTTCGGCGATGGCCACCTTGGTCTCGGCGGTGCGGGCCTGGCCCTCCTCGTCGATGGTGAGCGCGACCACCGCGGCCCCGTGCTCGGAGACCAGGCGCATGATCTGCTGGAACCGCGAATCCGGGCCTGCGCCGTCCTCGTAGTTCACCGAGTTCACCGCGCAGCGGCCGCCCAGGTGCTGCAGCCCTGCCAGCAGCACGGGCGGTTCGGTGGAGTCGAGCATGATCGGCAGGGTCGAGGCGGTGGCCAGGCGCGAGGCGAGCTCGTTCATGTCCCGGGTGCCGTCGCGGCCGACGTAGTCCACGCACAGGTCGAGCATGTGCGCGCCGTCGCGGGTCTGGTCCTTGGCGATCTCGAGGCAGCGCTGCCAGTCCTCGGCCAGCATGGCGTCGCGGAAAGCCTTGGAGCCGTTGGCGTTCGTGCGCTCGCCGATCATCAGGATCGAGGCGTCCTGCTCGAACGGCACCGCCGTGTACATGCTGGACACGGCCGGTTCGTGCTCGGGCGCGCGGCGCTGGTCGATCGCGGGCAGCGTGGTCTCGACCCCGCGCACCGCCTCGGCGACCTGGCGGATGTGCTCGGGGGTGGTGCCGCAGCAGCCGCCCACGAGCCCGAGGCCGAACTCGGAGACGAAACCGCTCAGGGCGACCGCGAGCTCCTCGGGCGTCAAGGGGTATTCCGCGCCGTTGGCGCCGAGCACCGGCAGACCGGCGTTGGGCATCACCGACACCGGGATCTGCGCGTGCCGCGACAGATGCCGCAGGTGCTCGCTCATCTCGTCGGGACCGGTCGCGCAGTTCAGGCCGATCATGTCGATACCCAGCGGCTCGAGCGCGGTCAGCGCCGCGCCGATCTCCGAGCCGACCAGCATGGTGCCGGTGGTCTCCACGGTGACGTGGGTGATGATCGGGATGCGGCGGCCCGCCGCGATCATGGCCCGGCGGCTGCCGGTGATCGCGGCCTTGACCTGCAGCAGGTCCTGGCAGGTCTCCACCAGGATCGCGTCGGCACCGCCGTCGAGCATGCCGAGGGCGGCCTCGGTGTAGGCGTCGCGCAGTGCGACGTAGGGCGCGTGGCCCAGCGTCGGCAGCTTGGTGCCCGGGCCCATCGAGCCAAGGACGTAGCGCGGGGTGCCGTCGGCACTGGGGCCCATCTCGTCGGCCACGTCGCGGGCGATGCGGGTGCCGCGCTCGGACAGGTCGCGGATGCGGTCGGCGATGTCGTAGTCGGCGAGGTTGGGTAGGTTGCAGCCGAAGGTGTTGGTCTCCACGGCGTCGGCACCGGCCGCGAAGTAGGCGCGGTGGATGTCGGCGAGCACGTCGGGACGGGTGTCGTTGAGGATCTCGTTGCATCCCTCGAGGCCGCGGAAATCGTCGAGCGTGAGATCCGCGGCCTGCAACATCGTGCCCATCGCACCGTCGCCGATGACGACACGCCGCCGCAGCGTGTCGAGGAGCGTGGTATCGAACCCGGTGGGCAAGGACGCAGACATGTATCCAAGACTAATGGTCGGCACCGACGCCCGAGACCACTGCGGGTGAATCGAGTGGCCCCGGCCACAGCCGCGCGCCGAAACACGCAACAGCGCCGGTCACCGCAAAACAATTCGCCCGAGACACTAGGCTGACCGGGTGGATGCCAGTGAAACCCCCGAGACGGAACTGCCGACGTTGCGCAATCCCGTGCTGGTTGCGGCCTTCGAGGGCTGGAACGACGCCGGTGACGCCGCCAGTGGCGCGGTCGAGCATCTCGAGTTGCTCTGGGACGCGGAGCCGCTGGCCGAACTCGATTCCGAGGACTACTACGACTACCAGGTGAACCGGCCGACGGTACGTCAGGTGGACGGGGTGACCAGGGAGATCCAGTGGCCCTCGACCATGCTGTCGGTGTGCTCACCGCCCGGCAGCGAGCGCGACGTCGTGCTGCTGCGCGGGATCGAGCCCAATATGCGGTGGCGCAGTTTCTGCAACGACCTGCTGGAGTTCATCGAGCAGCTGGGTGTGGAGACGGTGGTCATCCTGGGCGCCCTGCTGGCCGACACCCCGCACACCCGTCCCGTGCCGGTGACCGGGTCGGCCTACAGTCCCGAGGCCGCCGAGCGCTTCAGCCTCGAGCAGACCCGCTACGAGGGCCCGACCGGGATCACCGGGGTGCTGCAGGACCAGTGCGTGAAGGCCGGGGTGCCCGCGGTGTCGTTCTGGGCGGCGGTCCCGCACTACGTGTCGCAGCCGCCGAACCCGAAGGCCACGATCGCGCTGCTGCACCGCGTCGAGGAGGTGCTCGACATCGAGGTGCCGCTCGGTGAGCTGCCCACCCAGGCCGAGGAGTGGGAGGCCGCGGTCAACGAGATGACCGTCGGCGACGAGGAGATCAACGAGTACGTGCGCTCGCTCGAGGAGCGCGGCGACGCCGCGCTCGATCTCAACGAGACGATGTCCAAGATCGACGGTGACGCCATCGCCGCGGAGTTCGAGAAGTACCTGCGCAGACGCGGACCGGGCAGTTTCGGGTTGTGAGTCCCCGGGCCGCCGCCGGGCGCGCGAGGCGCCCGGCCGTGCGGCGGGAACGGCCCACTCACCGATGTGGTGGTTCGGATCCTGCGGAACCGGACATGGTCACACCTCCAGGGTGAGCACTTGGGCGGCCGCCTCGTGTGCCAGCTTGGCGATCAGCAGGTCACGGGGAATCGTCTGGCCGGCAAGGTGATCCAGGGACGGCACCACCACGTGGTGCGCGTCGGCGCGCTTGAGTTCCTGGGTGAGTTCGGCGAACGCGGCGCCGTCACCCGCGGTCGATTCGTGGAACGTGGCGGCGAAACACATTCCCGCGGTACGCGCGAGGCTACGTAGCGCATCCTCCAATTGATCGCCCTGGCCCTCGGCCAGATCGTCACGCAAGTATCCATAGATCAACGCTTCCACCCGAACCTCCGTTGGATAGGGATCGCTGTTCTGTTGTCGGATCCCCCCGCGCCGCGCCGTGCGCCGCGCGGGGGTACTGCGTTGCCCCGCAAGCTCTCCTGCGGAGCGGGCGTCCGGTCTCGGGCCGAGCACCTGCTACCAGCATGCGCAATCGTGGCCCGCGGCAGCAGATGTCAAACCGATGACATCTACATGCCCTATTCGGGACGCCGAACGTTAACTGGTGGGATACTACCGCCGTGACCGCAACTGATGATCGACCCGTCTGGGCTGTCCGGATGCGCTCGGAACGTGACGCGAGGGGGTGGTCGCAAGCCGATGCCGTCCGCGCGATGCGTGCCAAGTCCTCCCACAACCTGCCAACGGACAGTACTCTGCTGCGCAACTGGCGCCGCTGGGAATCCGGGGAATCGCGCCCCGACGAGTTCTACGCGCCGATCATCGCGGCCGCGTTCGACACCGTCACGGCGGCGTTCTTCCCCAAGGCCCGGCCCAACCGTGATGACGAGCTGTTATCGGCAACGGGTATGGACACTCTGGAGTTCATCGGCAGGCTCCGGATGTCCGATGTCAACAGCGCGACCCTGGACGCGGTGCGGATCACCGCCGAACGGCTCTGCTGTGAATACGCCTACGCCGAACCGTACGCGCTGCACGCCGAGGGTACCGCCTGGCTGCGCCGGATCACCTCGCTGCTCGACGGCAGGCTCACCCTGGGCCAGCACCGCGAAATCCTCGTTCTGGCAGGGTGGGTGGCGTTGCTGGTCGGTTGCGTCGACTACGACCTGGGCCGTCGCGGCGGTGCCGAGGCCACCCGCCGGGCCGCGGAGTCGCTGGGCCGGGAGGCCGGAAATCCCGAGATCGTGGGCTGGGCGGCGGAGATGTCGGCGTGGTTCGCGCTGACCCAGGGCAACTTTCGCGGCGCCATCGAGGTCTCGGAGAAGGCGATGCCCGGCACCACCGCGATGAGTGTCGGCGTGCAGCTGGCCGCGCAGCGCGCCAAGGGCTGGGCCCGGCTGGGCGACCGGCGAGCGGTGCAGACCGCGCTCGACGAGGGCAGGGCGATCCTGTCGCGGATGGGTCACCCGGCCGACCTGGACAATCATTTCGTCATCGACGCAACGAAATTCGACTTCTACGCCATGGATTGCTGCCGGGTGGCCGGCCAGGACCGGCTCGCCGAACGCTATGCGCACCAGGTGATCCGCGATTCGACCCGGCCCGACGGCAGTGTGCGCAACCCGATGCGGGTCTCGGAGGCGCGGCTGACCCTGGCGGTGGTCGCGGTGCGCGACCGCGATCTCGAGCGTGCCGTCGAGGAGGGCGTGGCGGCCTTCAGCCCGGGGCGCAAGTCGCTGCCGTCGCTGGCCTGGATCGCCGGGGAGGCCGCGCGCGAGATCATCGAGCGGTTCCCGGGCGACCCGCGCACCCAGACGTTCCTCGAACAGCTGCGTTCACTCAACGTCGGGTGAGCGCGCCTGCGGGGGCGCGCCGATCCGGGACCGGTCGGACGGAGCACGGATCGGACCCCACTACCCTCTCTACGGTGACCGACTCCGCCGACGGCCTGCCCAGCGCCGTCCCCGCCCTGTGGGACGAGCGTCTGCGGTTGTTCTCGTTCGCGACCGCCGAGAAGCGCGCCGACTACCTGCGGGTGCTGCGCGCCTTCGACAGCGCCCGCGCCGCCTACGTGGTGTTGCTGCACGCCGACGACGTCGCCGACTGGATCGCCCGCACCGAGGCGGGCGGCCGCGGCGACGCCCCGGCGGGGGTGCCGCTGCCCTCGGCCGAGATCGGCCCGCTGCTCGAGCAGCTGCACCGCTGGGGCGTGCTCGAACGCAGCTACGACGGCACCAGGGCGGCCACCCTGGCCGAGTACCGCAACCGGCACTACGTCTACCAGTTCGCCCAGGCCGGTTTCCAGGCCTACCGGGCGGTGGCCGGGGTGCTGGCGGCCCGGATGGACGACGCCTCGCTGTCGCGGCTGGTGCTGCCCGAACTGCTCGCCGACCTGCGCACCCTGGCCGCCGCCAATCGCGACGGCGACGCCGAACGCGTCTACACCACCCTGCGCAGGCTCGACGCCGCTCTCACCGACATGGCGGCGCGGGCCGCGCATTTCTACCTGTCGCTGGGCGATCTGGTGCGCACCACCGAGATCACCCCGGAGTCGTTCCTGGCGCACAAGGACGCGCTGCTGGCGCATATGCGCGAGTTCAGCATGGATCTGGCCCGGTTCGCGCCGCGGCTGGCGGCGGCGATCGGCGAGGTCGAACAGACCGGCGTCGAGGAGCTGATCCGGCGGGCGGCCGGCTGTGACGAGCGGGTGCTGGTGAGCGCGGCCGAGCGCGAGGCGGACTGGCGGGCACGCTGGGACGGGCTGCGCACCTGGTTCGTCACCGCGGGCGAGCCGGGCGAGACCTGTGAGGCCGACCGGTTGCGCGAGGCCACCATGAGCGCGATCGCGGCGGTGCTGTCGCTGTTGCGGCGGGTCACCGAGACCCGGCGCGGGGGTGTCAGCCGGGAGTCGGCGCTGCGGCATCTGGCCGCCTGGTTCGTCGACACCCCCACCACCGCCGGCGCGCACGCGCTCTACGACGCGGTGTTCGGGCTGGGCAGGCCCCGGCACTTCGCGCTCGAGCATCCCGATGCCGAGCTGATCCCGGCACACCGATCCTGGTGGGACGCACCGCCGCTGGAGATCTCGCGCACCCTCGCCGAGACCGGCCGGGCCCCGGCCGCGGGCGCACCGGCCCGGATCGCGCGCAACGACGCGGGCATCCGGCGGCTGCGCGAGGCGCAGCTGGCCGCGCAGCGGGAGCGGGCGGCGGCCGCGGCGTCGCTGGCCGGGGGCAATGTGCACGAACGGGTGCTCGATCAGCGCGAGACCGAGGTGCTGTTGCGGCTGCTGGACGCGGCGTCGACGGCGTGGGTGCCGGTGAGCGGCCGGGTCGAGGGCACCACCGGCTCCGACAACGGCGTCACGTTGACGGTGCGTCCGTGCGACGGGTCGACGGTGATCCGCACCGCCGCCGGGCTGCTGCACCTGAACAACCGCCGGCTCGACGTGCGGGCGACGGTGAAGCGGGGTGGGTCCCGATGAACGGTTCGACGAGCCACGCGCGCGGGATCGGCGCCACCCAGCGGCGAGGTGAGGGCCGATGAAGCAGCCACGACGGATCGACGCGCTCGCGCTGGACAGCTATCAGCGGGCCGCGCGGGTGGTGTTGGCCAATCACCTGATCACCCGGGTGTATCCGGACCGGATCGCCTTGCCGCTGGTGCGGCGCTGGGCCACCGAGCTGCGCGAGGACCTGGCCGACCTGTTCGGGTACCGGCTCGAGGTCACCGAGACCACGGCCCGGCTCTTTCCCGTGCACGACCGCCTCGACGACGCGCGTCCGGCGCGCAGCGTCAACGACCGGGTGTTCGACCGTCGCCGGTACGCCTACCTCGCGCTGGCGCTGGCCGCGCTGGGTCGCGCGGGTGACCAGATCACGCTGTCGGAACTGGCCGAACAGGTGGCCGACTACGCGGGCCGGATCGACGGGCTGGAGCTGTCCACCGAGCGGGCGGCCGATCGGGACGCCTTCGTCGACGCGGTCGGCTGGCTCGGTGCGCGCGGCGCGCTGACCCTGGCCGACGGTGACGCGGGCGGCTGGGCTTCCGATCCGGAGGCGGGTGAGGCGCTCTACGACATCGACCGGCCCGTCGTCTTCGCGCTGTTCCGTCCACCGCGCGCGCTGCAGCACCTGCACAGTGTGCGCGGTCTGCTCGCCGACGAGGCCGAGCAGACCGCCGCCGACCAGGCCCGCCGGGTGCGGCGCGCGCTGGTGGAACGGCCGGTGGTCTATCTCGAGGACCTCTCCCCCGCCGAACGCGCGCTGCTGGGCCAGGACCGGGTGATCGGCGAGGTGGAGTACTGCACGGGTCTGCGGGCCGAGCGCCGGGCCGAGGGTGTCGCGCTCATCGATACCTCCGGCAGGCTCTCCGACACCCGCTTCCCCGGCACCGGCACCCTCGCCCAGGTGGCATTGCTGCTGATCGGCGAGATCGCCGACGCCGTCCTGGATCTCGACAATCCCCTGCCGCGCCTGCCCGCCCCCGATCCGGCCGAGGACGCGCTGATCGCCCAGCTCGACGCGGCCATCCCGGCCTCGGGCGTCTTCGCCCCGCTGGCCGAAGAGCCCGACTCCGACACCGACGAAGACCTCGACGACAGCGAACCGGCCGTCCTGCCGTTCCTGGAGCACACCTGGGTGCGGTCCACGGTCACCGCGCTGACCGACCGCTACGGCGCCACCTTCGCCGCGCAATGGCAGGCCGACCCCGGCGCGCTGACCGATGAGGTGCTGGCCCTGCTCGCCCGCTTGCGCCTGGTGCGGCCGGTGCCGGACGGAGTGCTGGTGCTGCCCGCGCTGGCCCGGTACCGGGGTGCGGTGGTCACCGTGCGGGTGCGCAAGACCGAGGAATTGTTCGTCACGGCCGCCGACACCGGCGGCACCGGAGTGGGAGGGAACTGAGCCATGTCGCTCATCCACGGCGGAGTACGTTTCGTCCCGACCCGCGCGGGCATCGTCAATCTCTGGGACTACCGCGACCAGGAGTTCTGTTTCGCCGACGGCCGCCTGGTGCTGCGCGGCCCGAACGGTTCGGGCAAGACCAAGGCGCTCGAGGTGCTGTTCCCGTTCGTCCTGGACGGCCGGATCGAACCGCGCAGGCTCAACCCGTTCGCCGGTGAAGAGCGCACCATGAAGTCGAATCTGCTCTACCGCAAGCAGGAATCGGCCTACTCGTATGTGTGGATGGAGTTCGCGCGCGGCGGCTGGGACGACCCCGAGGTGGTCACCGTCGGCATCGGCATGCGCGCCACCCGCTCCTCGGACAAGGTGACCCGCTGGTACTTCGTGGCCGACGGCCGTGCGGGAGTGGACTTCTCGCTGATCGGTCCCGACGACCGGCCGCTGACCCGCAAGCAGCTCGCCGAACAGATCGGCGGCGATGCCATCGTCGACCGGCCGGTGGAGTATCGCGCCGCGATCGATGCGCGCATGTTCGGGCTCGGCGTCCAGCGCTACGACCAGCTGATCAATCTGATCCTCACGCTGCGCCGCCCACAGCTGGCCAAGAACCTCGACCCGCGCGGCCTCTCGCAGGCGCTCACCGACGGTCTGCGCCCGCTCGACGAGCAGCTGATCCTCGACGCGGCCCGCTCGTTCAGCGATATGGAGGAGGTCGGGCGCACCCTCGACGGGCTCGTCCAGGCCGACACCGCCACCCGCGCATTCGTCGATGTCTACCGCAAATACCTCGCGGTGCAGGCCAAGACCGATGTGGACCAGGTGCGGACCCGGCTCGACGCGGTCACCGATGCCGCCACCGCCGTCTTCGCGGCCACCGCCCTGCGCACCCGCCGCGACGGTGACCGCGCCGAGGCCGAGACCCGCGCGGAGGAGGCCGACCGCGCCTACGAGCAGGCCATCGCCGACCGGGAGAACCTGCAGCGCTCCAGCGCCTACGAGGGCAAACAGCAACTCGACGACCTCGCCGACGCCGTCCGCCGCCTGGAGACCTCCGCCGCCGCGCACCGCGACAAGGCCGCCGAGGCCGGACAGACCCTGCAACGCCGCGCCGAGGAAGCCGAGCGCGCGGCCGAGTCCGTCCGCACCGCCGCGGCCGCCCTGGCCCGCGGGGAGGACGCCGTGCGCGCCGCCGCCGAGGAGGCGGGTATCGAGTGGACTCCCCCGGCCGACGACCGGGGCGACCACTTCACCGCCGCGGTCCGCGGCCACGCCGAGGAACGCGACGCCGATGTCCGCGCGGTCCGCAAGGCCGCGGGCAAGTGGGAAACCGCCGCCGCCGAACGCACCCGCGCCGAACGCCTCGCCGAACGCGCGGTGGAATTGCGCGAGGCCGCGGCCGCCGAAGTGGCACACGCCGAAGCCGCGGTCGCCCTGGCCCGCACCGAATCCGCCACCTCGCTGCGATCGTGGTGGAAGGCCAACGCGCAGGTGTTCACCCCTGACGCGGCCACCGAGCGAGACCTGTACGCCGGCTTCCAGGACCCCGCGCTGTCGGGTGCGATCGCGGACCCCACCGCGCTGTTCGCCGCGCTCACCGCTGCCGTCGCCGCCGCGGGAAGTGACGAAAGCCCTTCCGCACCGGAGATTCTGGCCGAGTACTGCGAGCCGCTCCAGGAACAGGTCCGCACGCGGCGCCAGGAGGCCCGCGCCCGCGCGAGCGCCGCGGCGGCCCGTCGCGACGCCCTGCGTGCCGAGCGCACCCAGATCGCCGCCCAGCACGATGACGCGCCCCCACCGAACCCCGCCAGAACCGGTGTCCGCGAAGACCTTCCGGGCGCGCCCCTGTGGCGGCTCGTCCGTTTCGCCGACACGGTCTCCGCCACGGACGCCGCCGCGATCGAAGCGGCCCTGCAATCCAGCGGCCTGCTCGACGCCTGGATCTGCGGCCCCGACCTGCCCGGCCACGTCGAATCCGACCACTTCCTGCTCCCGCTGCCCGTCGAGCAACGGCCGA
Source organism: Nocardia sp. NPDC004415 (assembly GCF_053602435.1). Classification (NCBI taxonomy): domain Bacteria; kingdom Bacillati; phylum Actinomycetota; class Actinomycetes; order Mycobacteriales; family Nocardiaceae; genus Nocardia; species Nocardia sp. NPDC004415. The sequence goes on along the minus strand of NZ_JBSGDP010000027.1, from coordinate 55,940 downwards.
CCGGCCGCACCCTCGCCGATGTCCTGGTGGTCGAAGAGGATTCGCCCGGACTCACTGTTCCGGCAGAGACCGTCGCGGCCGTGCTCGCCTCCATCGCGGTGCGCGATTCCGGCGCGCGCGAACCTGCGTCGGCCGTGGGCGCGCCCGAGGCGACCACATCGCCGCGACCGGAACCCGGCATCGCGGCGGCCGCGATCGACAGCACCGCACTCACGGCGCTGACCACGGCCGATGTGCCGGAGATCGTCATCGGCACCGCTGGGGAGTTCCGGTCCGGTGTGCTCGTCGGCCGCCATCGCAAGGCCGAGGCGGAGTTCCTCGGCGCCACCGCGCGGGCGCGCAGGCGGGAGCTGCGGCTGGCCGAGATCGAGGTGGCCATCGAGGCCGCGGCCGCCGAGTTCGAGGCGGCGAAGTCCGAAGAAGCGGACGCCACAGCGGAATCGACGGCGCTGTCCACGGCCGTCAAGGCACTCCCCCGCCCGGTCGCGGTGACCGCCGCCCTGCGCGCCGTCGCCGAGACCGCCGGTCTGATGCGTTCGCGGGTGGAGGCGGCCGCGCAGGCCGAGCGGGAGCTCGATCAGGCCGTCGCCGAGGTCACCGCCCTGGACAAGAAGGTGCGTGCCGCCGCGCAGGCCCATCGCACCCCGCGTGAGGCCCGCGAACTGGACGCATTGGCCGCCGCCATCCGGCATTTCGAGAACACCGGGACCGGGCTGCTGCGGCTGCGCGCCGAACACGAGCGGGAGCGCGAACGCGAACGCGAGGGCGCCGACCGCCACGACGAGGCCCGCGCGCTGGCGGAGGCGTTCGCCGAGGAGGCCGAGGCCGCCCGGCTCGGATTCACCGAGCAGCAGCGCAAACTCGAGACCCTGCGTGATGCGTTGGGCGCGAGCGCCGCCGATATCGACCGCGACCTCGAGGCCGCTCGCGCCGCCATCGAGGCGGCCAAGGCCGAGCAGCGGGCCGCGCGCAAGGCCGCCAATGCCGCGATCGAGGCGGTCGGCGACGCCGAAGCCGCCTACCGCACCGCCAACGAGGCTCTCACCACCGCGCTCAGCGAGGTGCTGGCCGAGGTCCGCTCGCTGGCCCCCTACGCCCGGCCCGACCTGCTCGGGCTGCTCGGCGCGGGAACCGAACACCGCTGGCCCGCCGGTGACGCCGCCTGGCTGACCCCGGAGCAGTTGCAGTACCGCATCGTCGCCGCGGGCCCGCAGACCGATCCGGTCGTCCTGCCCGAGGAGGTGGCCGCGCTCTTCACCGATCTCGATGCCGCCACCACCGCGGTGCGCGCGACCGAGGCGGGCCGCAAGTCCACCCGCTCCGCGGTCACCGCCGCGCTGCAGGAGTTCGACGCGGCGCTGACCGCCTCGGGCCGCGACTACCGCCTGCACTGGGACGCCGCCGACGGGCTCACCGTGGTCGCCGTGCACGACGAGAACGGCCAGGCCGCCCTCGCCGATTTCGCCGCCCGCATCGACGCCGCCCGCCGCGACCAGGAACTGCTGCTCACCGACGCCGAACGCCGCATCCTGGAGGACGCGCTGCTGACCGGCCTGGCCCAGCAGATCCACGAACGCACCACCGACGCACGCGAACTCATCTCCCGGATGGGGGCGGAGATGAAGCAGCGGCGGATGTCCTCGGGAAACACCATCGGCGTGCACTGGGTACTCGCCGACGGGCTGTCGGAGGCGGCGCGGGCCATGTGCAAGCTGCTCGACCGCGACACCGCCGCGCTGAGCCAGGACGACCTCGGCGCGGTGCGCGCGCATTTCGCCGCCGAGATCCGCGCGGCCCGTAGCGCCCATCCGGAGCGTTCCTACCCCGAGATCCTCGCCGCCACCCTCGATTACCGCACCTGGCGGGTCTTCTCGTTCACGCTCATCTCCGGGGACGGCACCGAGGACAAGCTCACCGTCGCCCGGCACAGCGCCCTGTCCGGCGGCGAGCAGTCGGTGTCGCTGCACCTGCCGCTGTTCGCCGCCGCGCACGTCATGCTCGATTCCGCCGACCCACAGGCCCCCCGGCTGCTCGCGCTGGACGAGGCCTTCGCCGGTGTCGACGACAACGGCCGCAGCGAATTGCTCGGCCTGAGCGTGCAATTCGATCTCGACCTGTTCATGACCGGTTACGACCTGTGGATCACCTACGGGCACGTTCCCGGCTGCGCGCACTACGATCTCGCGCACTCGACCGCCGAGAACACCGTCAGCGCGACCCTGCTCGTCTGGGACAGCGGCGAACTGCTCGCCGAACACGACGGCGGCGACCTGACCACGGCCTTGGGCTCGCCCAACCGCCGCCGTGTCCCCAACACCATCGAGGGCGGGCTCACCCTGGAGGGCATGCCGGGCGAACCCGCGCGGGTCGGCTGACACCTGTCGGCCGGAGCCTGCCGAACGCGACCGCCGCACCGGTCCCGACCGGGCCTCGGGTCGGTACCCCGGCGGAGGGAGTCCGGTAGTCATCTGTCCGGGCCTCGCGTCGGCGACCCGGGCGGGGCGAGCCCGGTGATCACCGATGCGGCGGCGTGAGGGCGTCGGTGAGGCGAGCCGCGATGTCCCGGAGGTGGGCGGCGAGCTCGGGAGTGTCGTGGAGACGGAAGGCGACGCCGAGGGTGGCCAGGCGGGCCGCGAGCCAGGCGGGGTCGTCGTCGCGGGTGCCGGTGAGGCGGCAGGTGGTGGCACTGTCGGCGACGAGCGTGCCCGGTTCCTCACCGAGGCGGCCCGCGACGCGCGCGAGCGGCGCGTCGATGGACACCTCGGCCCGATACTGCGTGGTGCCCCAATCGGTGCGGCGACCGGCGATGTAGTCCGCCGGATCGGCGGCGGGTAGTTCCCTGGCGGCGATACGGGCGCCGGTGGCCCGCGGGTCCTCGACGCGGTCGGCGCGGTAGCTGCGCCACGCGTCGCGGTCCAGGTCGTAGGCCACGAGATACCAGCGCCGGCCCGAGGCGACGACGCCGCGCGGCTCCACGTGCCTGCGGGAGACGGTGCCCGCCGCGTCCCGGTAGCCGAAACGCAGGCGTTCGCGGTTGGTCACCGCCGCGGCGAGAACGGTGAGGACCTCCGGGTCGACGGTGGGTCCGTCGCCCACCCGCACCGCGACCGCCGAGCCGACGGTGCGCACCCGCCGGCGCAGCGGGGCGGGCAGCACCTGTTCGAGTTTGGTCAGCGCGCGCACCGACGCGTCCTCGATGCCGGCAACGGCCTGGCCGGTCGCCACCCGCAGTCCGACGGCCACCGCGACGGCCTCCTCCTCGTCGAGCACCAGCGGCGGTAGTGCCGAGCCCGCGGTGAGGCGGTATCCCCCGGTCGCGCCCATCGCCGCGACCACCGGATACCCGAGTTCGCGCAGCCGGTCGACATCGCGGCGCACCGTGCGATCGGTGACGCCCAAGCGCACGGCCAGTTCACTGCCCGGCCACTCGCGCGGCATCTGCAGCAGGGACAGCAGTCGGAGCAGACGAGCGGCGGTGTCGGTCATGGTGTGAATTCTTCCGCACAACTAGGACCGGAACTGTCCTATATGACTTCTAGAGTCGGAATCACACCGACGAGATCGAGGAGCACCCACCCCATGAGCACCATTCGCCCGTTCCGCATCGACATCCCGCAGGCCGACATCGACGATCTGACCGACCGGCTCACCCGGACCCGCTGGGCCGCGCAACTGCCGGGCGACGGATGGGAGCGCGGCGTGCCCACGGCATACCTGCGCGAGCTGGCGCGGTACTGGGCCGGCGAATTCGATTGGCGCGCGCAGGAAGCCGCACTCAACGCGTTCCCGCAGTTCCTGACCGAGATCGACGGACTCGACGTGCACTTCCTGCACGTCCGCTCGCCCGAACCCGACGCGGTGCCGCTGCTGCTCACCCACGGCTGGCCGAACTCGTTCGTCGAGTTCACCCGTGTCATCGGCCCACTCACCGATCCCCGCGCCCACGGCCTGGACCCCGCACTCGCCTTCCACGTGGTGATCCCCTCGGTGCCCGGCTTCACCTTCTCCGCCGCACCGACGGAGACCGGAATGACGACGGCGACGGTGGCCCGCATGTGGGCCACCCTCATGGACCGCCTCGGCTACGACCGCTACGGCGCCCAGGGCGGCGATCTCGGCGCCTACATCGCGCCGGAGCTGGCCCTGGCCGCGCCCGAGCACGTGATCGGCGTGCACCTCGACGGCGGGATCGGCATGCCGACCGAGGCCGACGTGCCGTCGATGTCGCCCGAGGACCAGGCGCAGTGGGCCGAGATGCAGCAGTGGATGACCGGTGGTGTCGACCATCACGCGCTGCTGAAGGCGGCACCGCAGACCTTCGCGCTGGGCTGGAACGATTCACCGGTGGCACTGCTGGCCTGGATGATGCAGAAGTTCCAGGAGTTCACGCCGATGGCGGAGCTGGCCGAGGACGTGATCGACCGCGACCACATCCTCACCAACGCGGCGCTGTACTGGTTCACCCAGACCACCGGCAGCTCGTCGTGGCCGATGTACGAGGGCCTGCGCGAGGGCGGCTTCGGCTGGCCGATCGGCCAGAACCTCGTCCCGACCGGCGTCTACGGCGGCGGCTCCCCCTTGATGCGCAAGCTCGCCGAGCGCGACAACAAGATCACGCACTGGCCCGAGGGCAACCCCGGCAACCACTTCGTGGCCATGGAGGAACCCACCGCCCACGTCGCCGACATCAGAACCTTCTTCGCCGGCCTGCCTCAGCGCTGACTCGCGTCGGGCACCGTGGGCGGGCACGCGGTGCCCGGCACGGTGACCAGCTCGAAGTGCCACCACTCGTTGTCGAAGGTCCGGCACAGGCCCCAGCGGTTGCCGTTGGTCTCGAGCCAGTAGGCGCCGGTCTGGGGGCCGACGTCGATGGCGTGGCCGGAGACGTGGGTGGATTCGGCCGGCGGGAGGACCCAGCGGCGGGCCTCGGCGGGGTCGCCGTAGGTGGCCAGGCCGTCCTGCCACAGTTGTTCCTGCTGTTCGGGGGTGCGGTAGCCGGAGGTGATGGACAGCGGGACGCCCTCGGCGTGGGCCTGCTGCTCGGCGAGGGTGTAGGCGGCCGCCAGGGCGGGGTCGAGGCCCTCGGTGCCCGCGGCGGACTGGGACTGTGCGCGCTGGTCGGTCCCGGTCGGGTGGGCGTGGGCGAGGCCCCCGGCCGCGGCGGTGAGCACCACCGCGGCCGTGAGCGTCATCAGTATCCGGTCGGCCGCGCGGCCGGGCACAGTCCTCATGCGCGGATTCTATCGACCTCCGCCCGGCTCGCGGAGTGCGGCCGATCGTCCCCGGACCCGGTGCGCACCGGCCAGCGTCCGGGGGCGGCGGTGTAGGCGGGCAGGGCCGAAGACCGGCGGTGACGTCCCTGGTCGGGGCGCAGCGCGCGGCCGACCGCGACCGCGGTGAGCACGCCGATCAGCAGGATGCCCAACCAGACCAGCCGGTCGGCGCCCGCCGCCCTCGCGGCGCCGAGGACCGCGCCGGTGGCCAGGTTCCCAGCCAGGATGGCGACGCCGACCACGGTGTTGTAGAAGCCGTAGTGGGTGGCGACCAGCTTGCCGTCGGCCATGGCGACGACGGTGTCCATCTCGAACGGGAACACCGCCGCCGTGCCCAGCGCGAGCACCGCCGCCGACACCAGCAGAGCCCCCGCCGCGACCACCGGACCGACGCCGTCAGGTCCCGGTACCAGCGCCAGCGGCACGAAGGCCGCCGCCAGCACCCCGAGCCCGACGACCAATCCGCGCTCGGTGCCCCACCGCCGCCGGAACCAGGCGGTGATCCGCCATTGCCCGGCGATGGCGACCACGCCCGAGATCACGAACACCGCGGCCGTGAGCGCCTGCGCCCCGCTCGCCCCGGCGAGGAACTCCGCGTGCAGGGGCAGCGCCAGATACACCTGAAACGAGAGCACATACGATCCGCCCATCGCGACGGCGAAGGCGAGGAAGCGCCGATTGCCCGCGATGGCATGCCAGTCGGCGAGCACCGAGGTGCCGGTGGCCACCCCGCGACGCTGTGGCAACGCGCACAGCTGCGCCACAGTGAGCACCGCGAACACCGCCGCCGCCACCGCCGCGACCCACCGGAAGTCCAGTCCCAGCAGGGCGATACCGACGAGCGGTCCGGCCAGGATGCCCGCCTGATAGAACACGTTGAACACCGCGAAAGCCTCCACCCGCCGCTCCCCCGCCTCGGCGGCGAGATAGGCGCGCACGGCCGGATTGAACAGTGCACCGGCGAAACCCGTGGCGGCGGAGGCGATCAGCAGCATGGGCAGCGACGAGGCGACCACCAGCGCGGCGAATCCGGCGGTGCGCAGCAGACAGCCCGCCACGATGAGCGGTTTGTAACCGAGCCGGTCGGCCAGGGTGCCGCCGAGCAGGAACATGCCCTGCTGGGAGAAGTTCCGCACGCCCAGCACCAGCCCGACCGCCCAGGCCGCCAGGCCCAGCGGGCCCGCCAGGTATCCGGCCAGGTACGGCATCAGCATGTAGAAGCCCAGGTTGATGCCGAACTGGTTGATCATCAGCAGTCGGGCGGGCACGTCGAACCCGGCGAAGGCCCGCAGCGCAGTCATGCGAGCACCGGCGCGGCCGGGTCGACGACGACCGGGCAGCGGGTCCAGGACCGCACGGTCCGTTCCCCGGGATGCGCGAGGACCGCGGGTTCGCGCGGCGGCGGCCCGGTGAGCAGGTCGTGTTCGCGGCAGTAGGCGTCGTTGTAGACGGTGTCGAAGTAGCGGTGCGGGCCGTCGGGGAACACCGCGGCGATCCGGGTGTCCGGGTCGGCGGTGCGCGCGGCCCAGCCCGCGACCAGGGCGACCGCGCCCACGCTCCAGCCGCCGGTGGCGTAGTGCGTGGCGGCCAAAGTGCGGCAGGCCCAGACGGCTTCGGCCGGGGCCACCCAGTGCACCTCGTCGAACGCGCCGTAGTCGACATTGACCGGGCGGATGCTGGAGCCGAGCCCGCGCATCAGCCGCGGGCCCGCGGGCTGGCCGAAGATGGTCGAGGCCACCGTGTCGACCCCGATCAGCCGCAGCGCGGGATGGTGCCTGCGCAGGTACCCCGCGACCCCGGCGGAGTGGCCGCCGGTGCCGACCGCGCACACCAGCACGTCGACCCGGCCGAGCTGCTCGAGCAGCTCCTGGGCCAGGCTCGCGTAGCCGTCGGGGGCGTCGGGATTGCTGTACTGGTCCGGGCACCAGGCGGTGGGATCGGCCGCGAGGGCGGCGGCCACGTGGTCGCGGCGAGCCTGTTGCCAGCCGCCCACCGGATGTGGCCGCTCGACGCATTCGACGCGCGCGCCGAAGGCGGTGAGCATGCGGTCCACGATGGGTTCCAGGCCAGGGTCGGTGACCACCGTCACCGGGTGGTCGTGCACCAGCCCCGCCAGCGCGAGACCGAGACCGAAGGTGCCGCTGCTGGATTCGACGATCCGCGCGCCGGGCACCAGATCACCGCGCTCCTCGGCGCGGCGCACCATGTGCAGGGCGGGGCGGTCCTTCATCCCGCCGGGGTTGAATCCTTCCAGCTTGGCCCAGAATCCCCGATCCGGTCCGGCCAGCGGTGCGCCCACCCACATCACCGGGGTATTGCCGACGAGGTCGTGGGGCCGGTCGGCGATGGCGCGAGCGGTCCTGTCGAGCACGAATTCCTGCATGTCTGTCGCTTCCTGAGTCGGCCGCCGGACACGGCGGCGCGAACGAACACGGGCATGCGAACACCGGCCCGCCCCCATGGGGAACAGGCCTGGCGCTGACCGGTCAGCGTCGGCAGAGGCAGTGACGGATGAGGATGTCGCGGCCGGGGCGCGACCACGGGGTGACGCGCGGGGGCCCGCGCCCGGCGAGCGCGGGCAGGCCCAGGGCGGCGACGAGGACGAGCAGCACCGCGGTGAGCGCGGCGAGGGCGGGCAGGACGAGCGCGCTGTCGGGCGCAGCGACGTCGGCGAGGCAGTGGTCCGGCAGCAACGGGTGATCGGGCACCACTACATCGGCGACGCCCGCGACCACGGCGACGGCCCCCGCGTGGTGGTCGTCGTGGTGCACGGTGGTGCAGTCGATCACCAGCGCGCACAACGTGGTGAGAACCAGCAACGCGGCGATCGGGAGGGTCCGCAGACCGAACGCGCGACGGGAACCATCGGCAGAGGTACCCACCACACTCCCTTCCCGCGCCGTCGCTTGTCGCCGACCAAGCTACTACAGCTTGACGTAGACGCAGGTCAGTGCCGTGCGAGCGAGCGGAGTTGCGCCGGTGACGGTTTCGCGGCGCTCAGCGCGCGCGGTGGCGCCACCGCTCGAACTCCCGGCCCACCTCGGTGGGCGCGGGATCCCCGTAGAGCCATTCCCTGGCCAGCAGGTGCCAGTTCGCGGTGACCCGCAGCTGGCCGAGGGTGGCGAAGGTGAACAGGTCGGCGCGGCGGGAGAAGATGTGTTCGGGCGGCAGGAACTGGCGGTGCATGCCCTGGAACTCCGAGGAGCGCGGGTCCACGGCGAGCAGGACCGCGCCGGTGGCCAGTTCGGGGGTGATGGTGACCTCCTCGTCGAGCAGATGCCAGCCGGTCACCGCCCACACATACGACTGGCACTCCTCGACGGTGACCCCCGCCTCCGGGTCGATGATGCCGCGCTCGACCCAGGCCGCGTACAGGTCCTCGGGGCGGCCCTCGGCGGCCGCGCGCAGGCACGACCGCTCGAAATCGACGTGCACGGGGTCCATCTCGTTGTAGAGCCCGAAGTCGACGAAGGCGAGCCTGCCGTCCTCGGCGAGCAGCACATTGCCCGGGTGCGGGTCGCCGCAGAACTCGTATTCGGCGAAGAGGGTGCCGATGTAGAAGCGGTAGATCAGCTCGCCGATCCGGTCGCGGTCGGCGGCGGGCAGGGTCTGCATGTGCGCGAAGGGGCGCGCGTGCACGAACTCGGTGACCAGCACATTGTGCGTGCAGTACTCGGCGATGGCGTCGGGGATCTGGACCAGCGGGTGGCCGCGGTAGCGCTGGGCCACCCGGTGCTGGGTGCGCGCCTCGCGCAGGTAGTCCAGTTCGCTGCGCAGGTTGTCGGCGATCTCCTCGAGCACGCCGGTGTCGGCCACGCTGGGCAGCACGGAGCGGCCCATCTTGCCGAGGAACTCCAGGTTGCCGATGTCGGCGTGCACGGCCCGTTCGACACCGGGGTACTTGACCTTGACCGCCACCTCGCGCCCGTCACGCAACCGCGCGCGGTGCACCTGGCCGATGGAGGCCGCCGCGATCGTGGTCTCGTCGAACTCGGCGAACACGCGCCCCAGCGGCCCCAGATCGTCCTCGATCACCCGGCGGATCTTGGGGAACGGCACCGCGGGGGCCTGATCCTGCAACGCGGCCAGCTGCTTGCGGAACTGGTCGCGATGCGCCTCGGGGACGAAGTCCAGGTCGAGCACCGAGGCCATCTGCCCCAGTTTCATCGCCGAGCCCTTCATGCTCCCGAGCACCGCGACGATCTGCTGGGCGGCGGTCATGGCCGAGCGTTCGGCCAGCACCTGCCTGGCTTCCTCGGTGCGCCCGATCATCGACAGCCGCCTGCCGACCCCGCGCACCGCCTGGCCCGCGGCGAGCTGCCCCAGCTTCGCGCCGCGTGCCATCCGTCCGCCAGGAACCCCGGTGGCTGTCATCCGAACCCCCGTCACCCTGGGCTGCGTTGTCGCGCGTCACACTACACGCGACACGCCGTCGGCTAGACGCGTTCCTTGGAGCGGGTGCGCACGCGCAGCGCGATGGGCTTGGAGGTCTCGGCGAAGAAGTCGTTGCCCTTGTCGTCGACGACGATGAAGGCCGGGAAGTCCTCGACGTCGATCTTCCAGACCGCTTCCATGCCGAGCTCGGGGTACTCCAGGACCTCGACGTTCTTGATGCAGTCCAGCGCCAGGCGCGCGGCGGGGCCGCCGATGGAGCCCAGGTAGAAGCCGCCGTGCTCGTGGCAGGCCTTGGTGACCTGGGCCGAGCGGTTGCCCTTGGCGAGCATGATCATCGAGCCGCCCGCGGCCTGGAACTGGTCGACGTAGGAGTCCATGCGCCCGGCAGTGGTGGGGCCGAAGGAGCCGGAGGCGTAGCCCTCGGGGGTCTTGGCCGGGCCCGCGTAGTAGACGGCCATGTCGCGCAGGTACTGCGGCATGGGTTCGCCCGCGTCGAGGCGTTCCTTGATCTTGGCGTGCGCGATGTCGCGGGCCACCACCAGCGGGCCGGTGAGCGACAGGCGGGTCTTCACCGGGTACTTCGACAGTTCGGTGCGGATCTCGTCCATCGGGCGGTTGAGGTCGATCTTCACCACGTCGCCGCCGAGGATGTCCTCGGTCTGCTCCGGCAGGTACTGGGCCGGTTCGGTTTCCAGCTGCTCGAGGAAGATGCCGTCCTTGGTGATCTTGGCCAGGGCCTGGCGGTCGGCCGAGCAGGACACCGCGATGGCGACCGGGCAGGAGGCGCCGTGGCGGGGCAGCCGCACGACGCGCACGTCGTGGCAGAAGTACTTGCCGCCGAACTGGGCGCCGATGCCGAATTCGCGGGTGAGCTGGAAGACCTCTTCCTCGAGCTCGAGATCGCGGAAGGCGTGACCGGTGATCGAGCCCTCGGTGGGCAGGTTGTCCAGGTAGTGCGCGGAGGCGTATTTCGCGGTCTTCAAGGCGAATTCGGCGCTGGTGCCGCCGATGACCACGGCGAGGTGGTAGGGCGGGCAGGCCGCGGTGCCCAGCGAGCGGATCTTCTCGTCGAGGAACTCGAGCATGCGCTCGGGGTTCAGGACGGCCTTGGTCTCCTGGTACAGGAACGACTTGTTGGCCGAGCCGCCGCCCTTGGCCATGAACAGGAACTTGTAGACCGGGTTGTCGGGGGTGCCCTCGGTCGAGTACAGCTCGATCTGCGCGGGCAGGTTGGAGCCGGTGTTCTTCTCGTCCCACATGGTGATCGGGGCCAGCTGGGAGTAGCGCAGATTGAGCCGGTTGTAGGCGTCGTACACGCCGCGGCTGATCCACTCGGCGTCGTCGACGCCGGTGAGCACGCCCTCGCTCTTCTTGCCCATCACGATCGCGGTGCCGGTGTCCTGGCACATGGGCAGCACGCCACCGGCGGAGATGTTGAGGTTCTTGAGCAGATCCAGCGCGACGAAACGGTCGTTGCCCGAGGACTCCGGGTCGTCGATGATCTTGCGCAGCTGCGCCAGGTGCGCGGGGCGCAGGTAGTGGCTGATGTCGTGGATCGCCGTCTCGGTGAGCAGGCGCAGCGCCTCGGGCTCGACCTGCAGGAAGGTGCGCCCGTTGTGCTCGACGGTGCTGACCCCCTCGGTGGTGAGCAGACGGTAGGGCGTCTCGTCGGCGCCGATCGGCAGCAGATCGGAATAGCGGAACTCCGGCGCGGTCACGGATCGCACTCCTTCGGGCAGGGCGGGCACCGCGTTTCGGCGGAGCACCAGCCGGGGCTGGTCACAAAAGCAGTCCGCAGCCTATCCACCCGTCGGCACAGCGCCGCAGGTAAGGCGACCCTTTGTGACCCGCGCGGGTCGAGCCGAACCAAGGTCGAGGTTGCACGTTCAACCCAAACGGTGCTACCCATTCTCCGGGCGGTGGCGGGCGTGCACCGTTCCACCCCGAAGCCTGCACCGGAGAATCTGGAGCTCGATCGTGACGGATCCACAGTGGCTCGATGATGTCGAAATGCGCGCCTGGCTCGGCTACGTGCGAACCCGCGACCTGATCGCCGCGGCGATCGGACGCGACGCGGGCCGGGCGGCCAATCTGAGCTATGTCGAATACTCGGTGCTGGTCTATCTGGCCGACGCGCCGGGTCAGCGGCTGACCTTCGCCGATCTGGCGGGGGCGCTGGAGTGGTCGCAGAGCAGGCTCTCGCATCAGATCACCCGGATGCAGAAGCGCGGCCTGGTCTCGCGCGAGACCATGCCGCACGACGCGCGCCGCACCGTCGCCCGGCTCACCACCGCGGGCGGGCAGCTGCTCACCACCGCCGCGCCCGCTCACGTGCGCAGCGTGCGCAGGCACATGATCGATGTCCTGGACCGCAGCCAGCTCACCGCGCTGGCCGAGATCTACGACGTCCTGGTCGACCACCATCGCGGCAACGGCGCGGCCGCACCCGAGCTACGTCAGCCGAATCCGGACCCCGCCGGGGCCTGAACCGGTCAGGAGCCGCCGGACCCGCCGGTGTCCGGCCTGCTGGAACCCAGCCCGCCGCGGGTGATCGAGCCACCGTCCACCGGCGCGCCCCGCTCGTACACGGTCCCGCCGGTCGGGCGCAGGAAGCTCCCGGCGGCCAGTACCACCGCGGCGCCGACCGCGGGATAGAGGAACGTGTCGGTGTGCTGGTACCAGAACCGCGAGTACCTGATGTCGGAGGTGTCGCACTGGGAGTCGGCCACGCGGGTGTTGGTGGTGGTGTCCAGGCAGATCCCGACGGCGGTGGGCTGCGCGGTGGTCGTCGTCGAGGACGGTGTGCGGGTGGTCGTGGTGGGCCGCGGTGTCGTCGTGGTCACCGGCGGTTTGGTCGTGGTGGTGACCGTGGTGGTCGCGGCGCGCTGGGCCGGATGCTGGGTGGTGGCGCACCCGGCCGACACCAGCGCCATCGCCACCACCGCGGGCAGGGTGCAGGACACCCTGCGCGACTTCATGATCCGGCCGCGCCGCTCCCGCTCGCTCGCTGCCACGTCCACGACTTCCCCCTCCCGTCGCGGCCGCCACCGCGGCGGCCGAACGCGATCCTAGCCAGCGGAGGCGGCGGTGACATCCTGCGTGCTGTTCGTGAAATCCCGCTTGCCGGAATGCTTTTCCCCCGTAGGCACCCCCAACGCGCGTGCGAAACCGGCCGGGACCACGATGTCGTCGCGGGTCAGGTCGGTGATCGAGGTCTTGCGCAGGCCCAGCAGCGCGGAGTCGATGCCGCCGCGCAGGATGTCGAGGACGTTCTCCACCCCGGCCTGGCCGTTGGCCGCCAGACCCCACAGGTAGGCGCGGCCGATCAGCACGGCGCGCGCGCCCAGCGCCACGGCCTTGACCACATCGCTGCCGCGACGGATGCCGCCGTCGAGCAGCACCTCGATCTGGTCGCCCACCGCGTCGGCGAGGACCGGCAGCGCGCGGATGGCGGCGGGGGTGCCGTCGAGGTTGTTGCCGCCGTGATTGGACACCGAGATGCCCGCCACGCCCGCGTCGACCGCGCGCAGCGCGTCGTCGACCCGCATGACGCCCTTGAGCAGCACCGGACCGTCCCACTGGTCACAGATCCAGGCCACGTCGTCCCAGTCCGGGGCGGGGGTCTGCATCCACTCGCCGTAGGCGCCGAAGAAGCCGGGCGCCGCGCCGCCGCCGACGGCCATGTTGGGGGCGGTCAGGTCGGGGATGCTGCCCGAGCGCAGGTAGGTGGCCAGCCAGCGCGGGCGCGCGAGGGTCTGCGGGGCGAACTTCATCATGGCGCGCAGGTTCAGCGTCTCCGGGATCACCGGGCTGCCCCAGTCGCGGCCGTGCGAGAACGACCAGTCCAGGGTGAGGATGAGCCCGACCGCGCCCGCCGTCTTCGCCCTGGCCATCCGCTCGAGGATCTGGTCCTTGTCGCCACACCAGTACAGCTGGAAGAAGGTCGACGGATTGGCCGCGACGACCTCCTCCACCGGCTTGCTCGCGAACGAGCTCAGGCCCATCGCGATGCCACGCGCGGCGGCGGCGCGGGCCACGGCCACCTCGCCGTCGGGGTGCACGGCCTGCACGCCGGTCGGCGAGATGAGCACCGGCATGGAGATCGGCTGCCCGAGCACGGTGGTGGACTGGTCGCGTTCGCCGATCGGGCCCGCGCAGTGCGGGGCGAAGCCGAGTTCGGTGAAGGCGGTCTGGTTGTCCTCGATGGTCTGGCCGCGTTCCGAGCCGGCGATCAGCGCGCCGTACACCGATTTCGGCAGCCGCTTGCGGGCGCGGCGCTGCGCTTCGGCGACGGTCTCGAACCAGGGATTCATCGACGGGGTCCTTCCTCGTGGTCCTGCGGCCACCAGCGGCCCAGGTCGTCCAGTAGTGCGGTGGTGGCGAGTTTCAGCAGGGCTTCGCCCTCTTCGGGCCCGGCCCCGGTGGGGTCGCCGAGGACCCCGTTGGGGCTCACGGCACGGACACCACCGGCGCGCAGTTCGGGCAGCAGCTCGGCCAGCGCGCGGGTGTCCCCCGGCGCGGCCAGGTCGGCGCGCACCCGCTCGGGGTCCAGCGCGAGCTGGATCGAGGTCTCGGTGCGCCCGGCGTGCGGGTCGCCACGGTAGCCGGGCGAGGACAGCCGCACATCGCGGGATTCGGCGCGCAGCAGGGTGACCGCGCGGCGCAGCGCCTCGACATTGCCGCCGTGCCCGTTGACCAGGGCGATGCGGGGAAAAGTGTCGATGGCCGAGCGGCACAGTTCCACCACCAGCAGTTCCAGGGCCGCCTGCCCGATCGACAGCGTGCCGGGGAAACCGGCGTGTTCGCCGCTGGCGCCGTAGGGCACGGCCGGGGCGACGAGCACATCGGCGCGCTCGGCGGCGACGCGGGCGCACAGCGCGGACGCGATGTCGCTGTCGGTGGACAGCGGCAGGTGCGGGCCGTGTTGCTCGGTCGCGCCGAGCGGGATGAGCAGAATCACTCCCGCGGCGGCGCATGCACCCGCCTCGGGCCATGTGAGGTGGGCCACGAACATGACCGAAGATTAACGTCAGCCACTGACATAATCAAGGGGGCGAGGTTTCGTCCCTACGCTGTATCCATGTCCGCCCCGACGCCGCGCGCCCACCGCGGCCGCCCACCGCGCACCACGCGCCGCGAACTCGAAGTCATCGCCATGCGCCTGTTCGCCGAACACGGCTTCGACGACATCACCGTCGAACGCATCGCGGCCGAGGCCGGTGTCAGCGAACGCACCTTCTTCCGCTACTTCCCCAGCAAGGCCGAAGTGCTGTGGCACCAGTTCGACGACGAGGTCCAGGACCTGCGCGAAGCCTTCGCCGCCGTGCCCGACGACGAGCCGATGATGGCGGCGGTGCGCCGGATCGTGGTGGCCGCCAATCGCTACCGCGCCGAGGACATCCCCGAGCTGCGCACCCGCATGCGCCTGGTCTCGGCGGTGCCCGCGCTCTCGGCGGGCGCGGGCGCGCACTACGACGCCTGGGAACGCGCGGTCGGCGAGTTCGCCGCCCGCCGCCTGGGCACCACCGCGAACGATCTGGTGCCGCTGGCGGTCGGGCGCACCACCCTGGCCGCCGCCCGCGCCGCCTACGACACGTGGGTGGAGCGGGGTGACGCGGACCTCACCGTGTACCTGGATCGCGCGCTGCGGGCCCTGGAACGCGGGTTTGCTCCCGATGTGCCGGACGCCGCCGCGCAACCCGCACGTTTGGGCAGCACCACCGGTGGGGTATGAGTAGGCTCGAGTCGATGCGCGCCGTGCGCACGGAGAATGTCGTCGAAAGGGGCAGGAGTTTCCATGTCCGAGGTGTCCACGAGTCTTTCGGCGGATTCGCTGCCTGCGCGCCCTGTCGACAACCTGCTCCCCCAGCTGGTCGAACACCTCCGGCAGAATCGCACCGCCCTGCGCGAGGAATGGGCCCGGCGCATCACCGAGGCCCAGCTGCTCACCGCGATGACCCCGGAGGAGATCTTCTCCGAGGCCACCTCGATCTTCGACAACTACGTCGAGGTGCTCGAGACCGGTAGCGTCGAAGCCCTGCAGGCCTACGCCCGCGATCTGTCCGAACGCATCGTGCCCCGAGGCGTGGAGACCGACGAGATCCTCGGCATCGTGCTGCTGCTGCGCGACGTGCTGGCCCGCTCGCTGTTCTCGAAGTACATGTCCAACTTCGAGATGCTCAACCAGGTGCTCGACGCCTACGAGCCCGCCGCCAACCGCATCGCCAACACCGTGGGTGTCTCGTTCGTGCAGGAGCGCGAGCGCGTGATCAGCCGCCAGCAGGAGGCCATCCGCGAGCTGTCCACCCCGGTGCTGCAGGTGCGCGAGCAGCTGCTCATCCTGCCGATCATCGGTGTGCTCGACTCCCAGCGCGCGCGTCAGCTCACCGAGCAGCTGCTGCGCGCCATCCGCGCCAATCGCGCCAAGGTGGTCGTCATCGACATCACCGGTGTGCCCGCGATCGACTCCGTGGTGGCCAACCACCTCGTGCAGACCGTCGACGCGTCCGGCCTGATGGGCGCCAATGTCATCATCACCGGCCTGTCCTCGGAGATCGCGCTCACCCTGGTGACCATCGGCCTGGACCTGTCCAAGATGAACGCCGTCGGTGACCTGCAGGGCGGCATCGAGGAAGCGGAGCGGCTGCTCGGCTACGAGGTCTCGCGCGTGACCGAGCGCCTCGGCGAGCGCGACGGGCGCTGATACCTCCGCCATGCCGGTTCCCATTCTCAAACAGGGCACGTACCTGATCGCCTCGGTGCAGTCGGCCCTGACCGACTCCGACACCGAGCGCCTGCAGGACGACCTGATGAAGCAGGTCAGCCGCTACCGCGCGACCGGGATCATCGTCGACGTCACCGCGATCGACGTGATGGACTCCTTCGCCGCGCGCTCGCTGCGCACCATCGCGCACATGACCCAGCTGCGCGGCGCGGAGACGGTCATCGTCGGGCTCCAGCCCGAGGTCGCCTTCGCGATGGTCCAGCTGGGCCTGACCTTCGAGGACATGCACACCGCACTGGACCTCGAGGAGGGCCTGGCCTGGCTGAACCGGCACCCCCGCAGCCGACGAGACGGTCGTGACAGTGGCCGCTGAGCAGGTTGCGATCGCAGTCAAGGTGTCCGAGGACATCGTGACAGCACGCCAGGCCGGACACGAGCTGGCGGCCCGACTCGGCTTCACCCTCACCGATCGCACCATGATCTCCACCGCCATCTCCGAAATCGCGCGCAACATCACCAGCTACGCGGGCAGCGGCGAGATCCGGCTGCTCGTCGACCAGCGCGACGGCCGTCGTGCGCTGATCGTCCAGGCCGAGGACCAGGGACCCGGCATCAGAGACATCCCCCGCGCCCTGGAAGACGGCTTCTCCACCGGCCGTGGACTCGGTCTCGGTCTGCCGGGGGCACGCCGTCTGATGGACCGGCTCACCATCGATTCCGCCCCGGGACGCGGGACGTTGATCGAGATGTGGAAGTGGGTACCCGACGGTGCATGAAGACGGGATCATCGGCCGCACGGAATGGTCGACGGCCGGTCGGGCACTGCCCGGTCAGGACGTCTCCGGGGACCGGGCGCTCGTCCTGGACACCGGTGACGGCGGGGTGCTGTTCGGCGTGCTCGACGGCCTCGGGCACGGCGGCGCGGCCGCCGACGCCGCCGAGCGGGCCGCGGTCATCCTCTCCGACAATCGCGGCGAGCCGCTGGACGTGCTGATGGTGCTGTGCCATCGCGCGATGGTCGAGACCCGCGGCGCCGCGGTCTCGCTGGCCCTGATCGGGCCGGGTGAGACGCTGCAGTGGCTCGGCGTCGGCAATGTCGAGTCGCGGCTGCTCACGCTGGGTCCGGCGGGTCCGGAGCTGCGCGCGACCATGCTGCTCACCGGCGGCATCGTCGGCTACCGGCTGCCCTCACACCTGCAACCGCAGACCCTGCCGATCCGCCCCGGCGACCTGTTGCTGATGGCCACCGACGGGATCGTGGCGGTCGGGCCGGAATCGATCGATCTGGCCCGCCCGGCCGCGGCCATCGCGAACGACCTGCTCGCCCGCGATGCCAAGGACACCGACGACGCACTGGTGCTCGCGGCCCGATTCCGCGGCGCCTGCCCATGAGAGGTTGGCGATGAGCGCAGGCCTGGCCGCATTTCTCGACGACTATTCGGCTGCCTTACGCCGTCATGTCGCCGCGCCCGGCCAGGAAGGGCTCTCCGAGGGCTACGACCTGGGCAGGCGCGCCCTGGTCGAGGGCATCAGCCTGCTCGACCTCACCGAGCACCACTTCCGCGCGGTCGCCGAGTTCACGCAGGCGCAGGCGGATTCGCGCCGCGCCGAGGTTGCGCTGGAGTTCCTGTTGCAGACGATGGCGGCCCTGGACATCGCCACCCGTGGCTATCTCGACGGCACCCGCCGCTACGAGCAGCAGCGTTCCCGCGCCGAGGATCTGGCCGGGCGCGACGCGTTCCGCACCGCGCTGGTGGAATCGCTGCAGGACGGGTTCTTCGTCGCCGACGAGCACGGCACCATCATCGAGGTGAACTCGGCCTTCGGGGGGCTCACCGGCTACGGCGCCGAGGAGGTGCCGTTCGCGCTGCCGCATCCGTGGGCGCTGCCCGATCGCTCCGGCTATCCCCAGATCGGTACGGAGGCTTCACGTTTCGTGACCCCGGTGCGGCACCGCGACGGGCGTGAGCGCTGGCTGGCGGTGAGCGCCAGCTCGCTGGTGCGCCAGGAGAACGACGAGCGCATCTTCGTGGGCACCGTGCGCGATGTCACCGCCGAGCACGACGCGCAGGCCCGTGACCAGGCCGCCTCGCGGCTGGCCACCGCCGTGGGCGCCGCCACCAGCATGGTGGAGGTACTCGCCGTCGGGCTCGACGAACTGCGCCGCACCATGGGTGCGCAGACCGCGCTGGTCGCGGTGTGGCCGAGCCGGACCGGACGGCCCGACGTGTACTCCTGCGGCGCCCCGCCGAGCGGGGCCGGACCGGAGCTCACCGCCGCGTCGGCGTCGTCCACCGCGACACCGGTGCGCGAGGGTATGGGCGCCGAGGTGCCGCTCGACGAGCAGGTGCGCGGGCTGCTGGACCGGGCCCGCAGGCAGACCGCGCGCGGCCTGTCGGCGGTCACCACCGAGGACGAGGGCGTCGAGGCGGTCGTCGCGCCGTTGGGCGAGACCGGCGACGCCGCGCTGTGGGTGCGTTTCGGCACCCCGCGCGCGGTGAGCGCGGCGGACTGGGCGCTGTACTCGCTGCTGGTCGGGCATCTCAGCGTGGCCCTGCAGCGTGCCCGCAACTTCGACCAGGCGCGCGCGACCTCGCTGACCCTGCAGCGCGCCATGCTCGGGCCGATCGAGCTGCCGCCGCGGTTCTCGGTGCACTACGAACCCGCGCTGCCGCCGCTCGAGATCGGCGGCGACTGGTACGACGTGGTGCCGCTGCGCGACGGCACCATCGGTGTCGTGGTCGGTGACTGCGTCGGCCGTGGCCTCTCGGCCGCGGTGGTGATGGGCCAGTTGCGCACCGCCGCGCGGGCGCTGCTGCTGCGCGGGGCGGGCCCGGCCCAGTTGCTGGCCGAACTCGACACCGTGGCCGCGCGGATTCCCGGCGCGATGTGTACCACCGTGTGCGCGGCCGTGCTCGATCCCGCCCGCGGGATGGTGCGCTACTCCAATGCCGGGCACATGCCGCCGGTGCTTGCCCCGCCCGGTGGGCCCGGCCGGGTCCTGGAGGGTGGGCGGGCGGTGCCGCTGGCCACCTTCGACACCCCGCGCAGGCCGGAGGCCACCACCGCGCTGCCGCCGGGGGCCACCCTGGTGCTGTTCACCGACGGCCTGGTCGAGCAGCGTGGGTACGACATCGAAGAGGGCTTCGTCAAGATCGCCGACGTGCTCAGCGAGACCGGCGCGGCCCTGCCCCGCGACGTCGCCGACGCGGTGCTCTCGCGCCTGGCCCCGGCCGCGGGCTACGACGACGACGTCGCGATGGTCGTCTACCGCCAGCCACCGGAACCCCTGCGCATCGACATCCCCGCCGCCGCCGCCGAACTCACCGGTCTGCGGCGCGCCCTCTACCGCTGGTTCGCCACCGCCGCCGTGCCGCACGATCTGGCCGCCGACCTGGTCGCCGCGGCCAACGAGGCGTGCAGCAACAGCGTCGAACACGCCTACCGCGACAGCGAACCCGGCCGGGTGACCCTCACCGCCACCTGCGAGGGCGACCGGGTGGTCCTCGAGATCACCGACTCCGGCCGCTGGATCCCGACCCCGACCGATCCCGGTTTCCGTGGTCGCGGCGTGGAGATGATGCGGGTGCTCACCGAGGACCTGGAGTTCCACCAGGACGACACCGGCACCCGCGTGCGCATGTGGGTGACGCTGCCCTCGATCACCTTCCCCACCGCCAATCCCCTGCGCGGCACCCGCCGCGACCACCTGGATCAGCTACCGGCGCGCTGAGCTCACGGGTTCATCCGGTAGGTCCCCGCCACCGCGCGCGCCGCGGCCAGCACCCGCTCCACCCTGGCCGCGTCGGCGACCGGGCGGCGGACCAGGTCGATCGCGCGGACCTGCTGGGCGCGGGTGGCGTTGGGCTTGCTGTGCAGGGTGAGCGCGTTGCGGGAGAACTCGCGGACGAACCCGTCGAAGAGCTGGTCGAGCAGATCGGTGTCGGTGCCCTCGATCGCGGCCTGTTCCAGGATGAGCTGGGCATAGGGCACCGCGGTGAACAGCTCGCCGAGGGCGAACAGGAAGTCGACGTCGCGCTGCTGTTCGGCGGTCGGGGTGGCGGCGGCCAGCAGGGCCTGCAGGGCCAGTACCTGCTCGAGGAACACCGCCACGTTCGGCACGTGCGCGAACCGCTCGAACACCGGGCGCCAGTCGGCGAAGCGGATCCGGCCCAGCCCGCTGCTGGGGCCCTGCCGGAACAGGAACTCGTCGTCGGTGGCGTCGCGGCGGGTGCCGATCGCCGGGTAGTCGGCGCCGCCGAGTTCGGCGCGCAGCTTGGGCACCACCTTGCCCACCTGCGGGGTCAGGCGCCTGCTCGACCAGCTCAGCGCCCCGGCCACCGTGCGGACGGTCCCGCTCGACACCGTGCCCGCGCCGGGCAGCAGCGCGAGCGCGGCCAGGCCGGCGTCGGCGGGATGGAACATGTAGTTGGCCATGAACTTCAGTGACAGCGCCATGTTCACGTGCACCGTGCCCTCGAGGCGCGGCAGGCCGAACAGCCCGAGCATCGCCATCGGGAAGTACATGTCGTTCTCGAAGCCGCGCGCGGCGATCACATCGGCGAGGTCCTCGATCACGCGCTGGCCCTGCCGGGTCACCGTCATCTTCTCGATGGCGTTGAACAGCAGGTAGCGCCGGTCCTCGGGCGAGGCCGAGCGCAGGTAGTCGATGGCGCGCTCGCTGTAGAGGCGCATGCCCGCCAGCCGCGCGTAGGACTCGGTGACCAGCGTGCGGACCTGCGGGAACTCGGTGACCCGGTGCCCGAACAGCACCCGGTTCTCGGCGTGGTCGATCGCCTCGTGGAAGGCGTGCTCGCAGGCGCCGATCGCGCCGAAGCCCAGATTGAACTTGCCGACGTTGACGGTGTTCATCGCGGCGTGGAAGGCGGCCGAACCGCGGTGCAGGATGTCTTCCTCGGCGACCGGGTAGTCCTCGAGATCGAAGGCGGCCACATACATCTGGCTGTCGACCACATTGCGGCGCAGCCGGTAGTTCTCGTGCTGGGAATCGGCGACGAAGAACAGATACCCCTCGTAATCGTCCTCCGTGGGCGCCGCGCGCAGCGCCTGGGCGCTGTCGATGATCGGCTTGTCGGCGCGGCGGCCGAACACCGAGACCATCCTGGCCAGATTGCCGTTGCCGATGTAGTGCTTGCCGCCGTGCGCGCGGAAACCACCGGCGGGATCGGGGTCGAGCACCATGTCGGTGGAGTACACGTCGGCGCCGTGCTCCTTCTCCGACAGGCCGAAGGCGAAGATCTCCCCGGAGTCCAGCCCGGCGGCGGCCCTGCGGCGCGCGGTGGCGTTGTCGCTCTGCCAGATCGGGCCCAGACCCAGGATGGTGACCTGCCAGACGTACCAGTAGGACATGCCGTAGAAGCCGAGGATCTTGCTCATCATGGCGATGCGCGCGGTGTCCCAGCGCTTGTTCGGATCGCCCGCGGCCTCGGCGGCCGGGGTGAGGAAGGTGGCGAACACGCGCTCCCGCTTGACGAAGTCGAGGAATTCCGAGTACCAGACGCGGTCGCGGTCGTCGCGCTTGAGCGCGGCCTTGCCGCGGTTCTCGAACCAGTCGACGGTCGCCCGCAGCAACCGGCGGGTCTCGGCGTCGAACTCGGCGAAGTCGCAGGTCTTCGGATTGAACAGCCCTTGGGTCATCGGTGACTCCTGATCGCGGGATTCCGGCGCCGCTCGGCCACCGGAGCAATTCCTACGCCACCGTATCATTATCCTACAGTCGTGTAGGAAACGTTCCGGTGACGGCGCGCGGCACTGCTAGAGTTGGACCCGATGACCACCGACCCGACCGTGCAGCCGCGCCGCCGCGCCGCCCATCTCGGGCCGGAACGCCGACGGCCGCAGGTGCTCGACGCCGCCCTGGCCATCGCCGTCGAGCAGGGCATCGGCGCGGTGACCATGGCCGCGGTGGCCGACCGGATGAAGGTCACCCGCCCGGTGGTCTACTCCTGCTTCGCCGACCGGGTGGAACTGCTGCACGAACTCATCGCACGCGAGGAGCGCCGCATCATCGACGGCGTCCTCGAGGCCACCCCGCGCCGCGCGGTGGACGCGGGCGAAGCGGTCTTCGTCGACGGTTTCCAGGCGCTGCTGCGGGTGGTCGCCGCCAATCCCGACTCCTGGCGCCTGGCCTACGGCAATCCCGATCCCGATGTGGCCACTTCTTTCGGCCACGGCCGCGACCTGGTGCTCTCGCGCTGCACCGCCCTGCTGCGACCGACCCTGCGCGCTTGGGGCACGACCGAGGCCGACACCAAACTGCCGGTGCTGGTGGAACTGTGGATCTCGGCGGGCGAGAGCGCGGTGCGCAGCCTGCTCGCCGACGAGAGCACCTGGACCCCCGAGACGCTGGGCGCCTTCGTCGGCGCCGCGGTCTACCGCGCCCTGCGCGACGCCTGAGCGCTCACCGCGCGGCGGTGCCGGTCCCGATGACCATCGGGTCGGGCAGCGGCGCGGCCGACACGGGCGGCGCGGGCCGGGGCGTGGCGGCCGCCGGGAGCACCGCGCAGCGGCGGGCCAGCACGACGCCACAGGTCCGCAGGCTCGTGGTGATCAGATCCTCGGCCAGCGGCAGGTCGTCGTCACGGAAGGCGTAGACCGAGAACCGGATGGTGCGCGCGGCACCGAGCGGGTCGGACTGCACGATGGCCTCGGCCGGGCAGCTCGAGAGCAGCATGATCGCGGTGGCGAAATCGGCGCACGCGTCCCCGGAGGCCAGCTCCTCCCCGATCGCCAGCGCCGCGAAAACCGTTCGCAGGCAGGGCGGTTCGAGCATCTGCTGGGCATCCTGGATCCGCGACCACCGGCACAGCGCCGGATGCTCGGCGATGTCGGGCCGGTCGCGCCAGCGGCGCAGGCCGCTGCCGAGCAGGCGGGTGGCGGTGCTCGCCCAGCGGCCCTCGTCGTCGATCCGGGCGACGATGCGCAGGCGCAGGCATTCGCCGTCGCCGGGAGCGATCGGGTCGATCAGGGGCGCGGCGGGTAGCGCCGCGTGACGATGTGTTTGCATGCGGAGCTCCTAGCGCGAGCGGGAATCGGTGGACTCGAGGGCGGCGGCGCGACGCCACGCCAGCCGGAACGCCCACATCGAGGCCGCGACCGAACCGCAGACCACCAGGGCGATCACCGCGTACACCGACCAGCCCGACCAGCCGAGGCCGGCGTAGCGCGCGATCAGCGCGGAGGCCGCGATCGGGCCCGCGGTGGCCAGGACCGGAATGAGCAGGATCAAGCCGAGCGTCACCAGAGTCGAGGGCGCCATCGAAGATTTCGCCGCGGAGTACTGCCGAGTCACTGTAGCCATTTCCGCCCTCTCCGTTACCCGAATGGGATCCAGCGAACTAGTGCGGCCCTCAACGTACATCCCGGATCGGGGGGCGAGCGGAGTTCGTCACGAAAAGGTGATAACCCGAAACGGCGGTTCTGCGTAACACCACGCAGGACCGCCGGTCAGGTGAACATTTCTCATTTGCGAGGCATTTGCCATATCTGAAAAGCATTCAGATCTGATAACGATTCCCAGCCCCGCGTACCCTCATCGGGTGGTGGTGTCGTAGGCCTCGATGTCGAAGCGGCGCAGCATCCGGTGGAACTTGAAGCTGAAGTCCGGCCACAGGGTGGCATTGTGCCCGTTCTCGTCGACGAACCAGCTCGTGCAGCCACCCTCCTTCCAGACCGTGCCGTCGAACTTGCGCTGCAGGTCGTGGTTGTAGGCCGCCTGGGCCTCGGCGCGGACCTCGACCGTGCGCAGTCCCCGCTGCTCGATGGTGGTCAGCGCGTCGACGATGTAGTTGATCTGCGATTCGATGGTGAAAATCGCCGAGGTGTAACTCAATGCGGAATTCGGGCCCATCATGACGAACACATTCGGGAAATTCGCGACCGCCGAACCTTTGTACGCGGTAATGGGTTCGGCGTCGAAGGTTTCCGACAATGTGCGTCCGTCGCGACCGGTGATCATGTCGTAGGTCGGCGAATCGGTGATCCGGAATCCGGTCGCCAGCACGATCGCGTCGACTTCGCGTTCGGTGCCGTCGGCGGTGACGATGGAATGCGCACGGATTTCGGCGATTCCGTCGGTGATCACGTCGACATTGTCGCGCGCGAGCGCCGGATAGTAGTCGTTGGAGATCAGCATGCGCTTGCAGCCGAGCCGGTATCCCGGGGTGACCTTGGCGCGCAGCACGGGATCGCTGATCTCCCAGCGGATCTTGGCGCGGGCCGCCAGCTGGACGATCGCGGCCGCCCAGGCGAACTTCGCCTGCCACAGCACGAACGACTCGCGCAGCCAGTAGATCGCCGTGCGCACCGCGCGCTGGGCGCCGGGAATCCGGCGGTAGGCGAAGCGTTCCAGCGCGGTGTAGCGGTGCCCGACGCGCGGCAGCACCCAGGGCGCGGACCGCTGGTAGAGGTCGAGGCGGCCGACCTCGGGGGCGATGGTGGGCACGATCTGGATGGCGGAGGCGCCGGTGCCGATCACCGCGACCCGCTTGCCCGCCAGCTCGGCCTCGTGATCCCAGGCCGCGGAGTGGAAGATCGCGCCCTGGAAGTCGTTGATGCCCTTGATGTCCGGCAGTTTGGGCGAGCTGAGCGGGCCGGCCGCAGACACCGCGAAGTCGGCGGTGAACTCACCCTGGGTGGTGGTCACGTCCCAGCGGGCGGTCTGCTCGTTCCAGCGCGCGCTGGTCACCGCGCACCCGAGCATGATCCGGTCGCGCACACCGAAACGGTCGGCGACCTCGCACATGTACCGGTGGATCTCCGGCTGGTTCGAGAACGACCGGGTCCAGTCCGGATTGAGCGCGAAGGAGTACGAGTAGAGCTGCGAGGGCACGTCGCAGCCCGCGCCGGGGTAGGTGTTGTCGCGCCAGGTGCCGCCGATCTCGTCACCGCGCTCGGCGACGACGAAATCGGTGTGCCCCTGCCGCTGCAACTGGATCGCCAGGCCCAGGCCCGCGAAACCGGCTCCCATGATCGCGACCCGGTAGTGCCGCTTGGTGGTGCTGGTGTCGGTCATCGCGTCCTCGGGGTGGTCTCGTAGGCGTCCACGTCGAAGGTGCGCAGCAACCGCCGGTACTTGAAGCTGAAATCCGGCCACAGCGTGGCGTTCTGGCCGCGCGAGTCCAGGAACCAGCTGTCGCAGCCGCCCGAGACCCACACGCTGCGGGCCATCTTGGTGTCGAGGTCGCGGTTGTAGTCGGCCTGCGCGTCCTTGCGGACCTCCACCGAGCGCAGATCGCGCGCCCGCATCGTCGCCAGCGCGTCGACCAGGTAGGCGATCTGGGATTCGATGATGTAGATCAGCGAGGTGTAGTTCAGCCCGGAGTTGGCGCCGAGCATGAGGAACAGGTTGGGGAACTCGGCGACCGCGGTGCCCTTGTAGGTCTGGTAGCCCTCGGCGTCGGCCACCTCCGACAGGGTGCGGCCCTCGCGGCCGACGTAGAGGTTGTAGGTCGGCGAGTCGGTCACGTGGAAGCCGGTGGCCAGCACGATGGCGTCGATGTCGCGCTCGGTGCCGTCCTCGGTGACGATCGAATGCGCGCGCACCTCGGCGATTCCGTCGGTGACGAGCTCGACATTGTCGCGGCCCAGGGCGGGCAGGTACTTGTTCGACACCAGCATGCGCTTGCAGCCCAGCCGGTGCTTCGGGGTGACCTTGCGCCGCAGCTCCCGATCGCGCACCTCCAGGAACATCTTCACCCTGGCCACGATCTCGAGCAGCACCGCCGCCTTCGGGTACTTGGCCTGGAACAGCACGAACAGTTCCCGGTTGGCGTAGATCATCCCGCGCAGCAGCCGCTGCAGGCCGGGCACCCGCCGGAACGCCCAGCGCTCGGCCGCGAGGTAGGGCCGGGTGGCGTGCGGCAGCACCCAGGTGGCGGTGCGCTGGTAGACGTCGAGGCGCTGCACCACGGGCGCGATCGAGGGCACGATCTGCACCGAGGACGAGCCGGTGCCGATCACCGCGGCCCGCTTGCCGGTCAGATCCGAGTCGTGGTTCCAGCGCGCGGAGTGGAAGATCTCCCCCTCGAAACCCGAGATGCCCTTGATGTCGGGCAGATTCGGCTCGCAGAGCACGCCCGCGGCCGAGACCACGACCTCGGCGGTGTAGGAACCGCGGGTCGAGCTGATCTCCCAGTGGCCCTCGGTGTCGTTCCAGCGCGCGCCGGTCATCTCGCAGCCGAACACGTGCTTGTCGCGCACGCCGTAGCGGTCGGCGACCGAGCGGATGTACTCGTGGATCTCGGCCTGCGGGGAGAACGAGCGCGACCAGTTCGGGTTCAGCGCGAACGAGTACGAGTACAGGTGGGACGGGACATCGCAGCCCGCCCCGGGATAGGTGTTGTCACGCCAGGTGCCGCCGACGTCCTCGCCGCGCTCGAGCACGACGAAGTCGGTGATGCCCTCCTGGGTGAGCCGGATGGCGGTGCCGACACCGGACAGACCACTGCCGACGATCAGTATCCGGGTGTGCCGAACTGCCCCGACGGCGTCCGCCGGGGCTGTGTGCTCGCTCATGGGTTACCTGGCTTCGTAGATGCGCTTGTGTCCCGAGATCGCCGCCAGCCGGTACGGGCGACCGGTCTGGGCCGGCGTGGCGTGGTAGGCGCCGTCGGTGGGTGCCACGGCCTCGTGCAGGGCGCGGTAGTCCTCGTAGCCGATCGGCTCGCGGGAGTCGATGGCCGCGGTGTTGGCGGCGGTGCGCAGGTGCTCGCGGTAGCCGGGAACGACCGTGCCGCTGAAGAATTCGGCGACCGCGCCGGACCCGTAGCTCAGGAAGGCCAGCGGCTTGCCGGTCAGGTCGTCGGCGTGGTCGAGCAGCGCGGCCAGGCCCAGGTACAGCGAGGCCGTGTAGCTGTTGCCGACGGTGCGGTTGTAGCGGGTGGTGAGCTCGATGGCGGCGGCGATGTCGGCGCCGTCGGCGGTGAAGCCCTGGCTCTCGAGCAGGTGCTTGTGCGCCTTGTAGGCCATCTTGGTGAAGGGCTGGTGGTAGCAGAACGCGGCGAACTCGGTGAGCTCGCGCCCGCCCTGGCGGCGGTAGTCGGTCCAGGCTTCCTGGGCGGCCTTCTGGTAGGCGTTGACCGAGGTCTTGCCGTCGACGATGGCCTCGGAGCGGTAGTTGGGCCGCCAGAAGTCCATGATGTCGGCGCTGTAGAGGCCCGACTGCGGGTCCAGCGCCACGATGGCCGGGTCGGCGCTGATCAGCATGGCCACCGCGGCCGCGCCCTGGGTGGGCTCGCCGGGGGTGTCCAGCTCGTACTTGGCGATGTCGGCGGCGATCACCAGCACCCGCTGCGACGGGTCACGGGCGATCAGGCCCGCGGCGAAGGCGATACCCGCGGTGCCGCCGTAGCAGGCCTGCTTGAGCTCGACCACACGCGCGGTGTTGGGCAGCCCGATCAGCGAATGCAGGTACAGCGCCGCAGCCTTGGACTGGTCGACGCCGGTCTCGGTGGCCAGCAGCACGGTGCGGATGTTGTCGGTGCCGTGGCGCTCCAGGATGGGCGCGGCCGCGGCCGCGGCGAGGGTGACGATGTCCTCGTCGGCGGCGGCGACGCTCATCTTCTCCTGGCCGATGCCCAGGTAGAACTTGTCGCGGTCCACCCCCAGCCGTTCGGCGAGGACCGCGTGGTCGAGGAAGTAGTGGGTGGTGGCGAAGGAGAGGTCGTGGATGCCG
Source organism: Nocardia sp. NPDC004415 (assembly GCF_053602435.1). Classification (NCBI taxonomy): domain Bacteria; kingdom Bacillati; phylum Actinomycetota; class Actinomycetes; order Mycobacteriales; family Nocardiaceae; genus Nocardia; species Nocardia sp. NPDC004415. Next base: position 27,853 of record NZ_JBSGDP010000027.1, on the reverse strand, counting down.
ACCGAGGGTGTGGTCATCGTTTCGTTCCGTTGCTCGTGGTGGACCGCTCGAATTGGGTGTGGGCGCGCATCAGCTCGCCGCGATTGGTCTGGGCCGCCATCAGCGACAGCTCGCCGCACAGCACCGCCGCCGCGCCGATGACCGCCAGCCTGCGGGCGTTGGCGCCGGGCTCGCGATCGGCGCGGCAGCCCAGGCGCTCGAGGTTCTCGTCGACGAAGGAGGCGTGCTTGCCGTTGCCGACCGTGCCGACGATGAGGTTGGGCAGGGTGCACGAGAAGTACAGGTCGCCATCGCGGTCCTCGGCATGGGTGATGCCCTGGGAGCCCTCGACGATATTGGCCGCGTCCTGCCCGGTGGCCAGGTAGTAGGCCAGCAGCATGTTGGCGTAATGCGCGTTGGCGGAACGGATTCCGCCCGCCAGCAGGGTGCCGATCAGGTTCTTGCGGATATTGAGCTCCACGACCTGCGCGGCGGTGGTGTGCAGCCGCTTCTGCACTACCTCGCGCGGGATCAGCAGCTCGGTGATGACGTTCTTGCCGCGCCCGAGGATGCCGTTGACGGCGGTGGCCTTCTTGTCGGTACAGAAGTTGCCCGAGATCGAGCCGTAGCGCACGCCCGGGTAGCTCGACAGGATGTGGTCCATCAGGTGGTCGCTGGCCAGGGTCGCCATGTTGTGGCCCGAGGCGTCGCCGGTGGTGAACTCGAAGCGCAGGAACAGCAGGTTGCCCGCGATCTGGTGGTGCAGGTCGATCAGCCGCGCGAAGCGGCTGCTGCCCGAGACCACCTCCTGTAACTCCGGCAGGCGCGACTGCAACTGCTGCACGGTGGTGTAGGCGGTGAGCGCGTCGTCGGCCTCGAGCAGGATCGAGCGGGTCATCCGCTCGTCGATCAGGGTGGCCACGATGCCGCGCTCGGCCAGCGTGGAGATCTTGGCGCCGCGCCCGACCGAGGGCCACAGGGGCGTCTCGTAGGTCGCCAGCGGGACCTCCACGGCGTCGTCGACGACGTTGCCGGTAATGCGCAGCGGCCCCACCCATTGCAGCGGGACGGCTGCATACGACATGTCATTCATGGGTGACTCCTTCTCGATCCTTCGATTCACGCCACCAGGGGCTCCGGTGGGCAAGGGCGGCCGCGTCGATCCCGCGCAGTGCGCAGAACGCCGCCAGCTCGCCGCTGATCAGCACGTCACACCCGGCCAGGTCGGCCGGGGTGTGCGCGCCGAGCACGGTCATGATGCTGCGCAGCTGGGTCAGCCAGGTGCCGATGGTGCCGATCAGCGCCTCGGTGTCGTTGCTGACCAGGGTCTCCAGGAACACCCCGGCCACGCCGGTGGCGGTGGCGCCCAGCGCCAGGGCGCGCGCGACGTCGAGCGGGGTGCGGATGCCACCCGAGGCGGCGATGTCGATCCCGTCCAGGCCGGCGCAGTCCAGCAGGCAGGCCGGAGTGGACTGGCCCCAGTTCTCGATGAACGCGAAGTCCGCCGCGGCGCGCCGGTCGTTCTCGATGCGGGCGAAGTTGGTGCCGCCGCGTCCACCGACATCGGCGACCGCCACGCCCGCGGCGCGCAGCCAGCTCACGGTCTGCCTGCTCAGCCCGAAGCCGACCTCCTTGACGACCACCGGCACGTCCACCGCGGCGACGATCTCCTCGATCCGCGCGGGCCAGGCGTCGAAGGCGCGGTCGCCCTCGGGCATGACCACCTCCTGCACGGCGTTGAGGTGGATCTGCAGCGCGTCGGCCTCGAGCAGCTCGATCGCCCGGTGCACCTGGTCGACGGTGGCGTTGGCGTTGACATTGGCCAGCACGAACCCGTCGGGGTTCTCCGCGCGCAGCACCCGGTAGGTCGGCGCGATGGCGTCGTCGCGGAAGTAGGCGCTCATCGAGCCCGAGGCGATCGGGATACCGGTCTCGCGGGCGGCGATGGCCAGCTGGCGGTTGATCTCGCCGGTGTGGGCGCTGCCGCCGGTCATCGCGTTGACGTAGAGCGGGGTGTCCCAGCGCTTTCCGGCGAACTCGACACCCAGCGACACGTCCCGGCTGTCGATCCCGGCCAGCGCGTGGTGCACGAAGGCCACCGAGTCGAAGTCGTTGCCGCCGGTGACGCCGCGGCGGTGGGCCACCGCGTGGCGCACGTGGTCGTCTTTGCGGTCACCGATCACTGGCTGTCTCCCTCGAACGGATGGGTGCGCAGCGGCAGCGGCCGGATGCCCGCGCCGATCCAGCGCTCGGTCAGTGCGGTGATCGCGGTGTCGCGGGTGCGGTCGATGAGCGCGATCCCGCAGTCACCGCCGCCCGCGCCGGAGGGCTTGGCCGCGGCGCCCACGGCGGCACCCGCCGCGCACAGCGCACGCAGGCGGTCGGTCATGATGCCCAGGCCGGTGCCCGCGTCCAGGTCGAGCAGCAGTTCGCGGGCGCAGTCGATCTCCGCGCAGACGGCGGCGGCGTCGGCGGATTCGATCGCGGTCACCAGCCGCTCGACGCAGTCGTTGCTGCGCAGCAGGAAGTGCGCCCGCTCCCCCGGCCGCTGCTGCCGCTCGCCGAGCCCGGCGACCAGGGCCGGGGTGGAGGCCGGGCTGCCGGTCCAGCCGACCTGCAGGGCCAGCTCGGTCGGGGTGCGCAGCGGCCGCACCGACAGGCCGGGCCAGGGCGAGCGCAGGGCGGTGTCGACCCCACCCTCGGCCAGTTCGGCGACGTGGGCGCGGTCGGGTGAGGCGTAGGCCAGCCAGCCGCCCCACGTGCTCACCGCGACGTCGCCGCCGGAGGCCCGCGGGTTGACCGCCAGGGTGGCGAGCATGGCCAGCCGGTAGCGGTCCATGGTGTTGAGGCCGAGGCCGTGGAAGCGGCCCAGCGCGTCGACGGTGGCCACGGTCACCGCGGCGCTGGAGCCGAGGCCGAACTTGCGGCCGTCGCTGTCACCGAGTTCGGCGCGGACCTCGAGGTCGTAGTGGCCAGTCTCGATGCCGCGTTCGGCGCACAGGCGGTCGAGGATGCGGGCGGCGGCGAAGACGTAGGCGAAGGCGGGCGGGACCGTGCCGTCGTCGGTGCCGGGGGTCAATCCGTCACCGTGACGTCGGCAGGTCAAGCTGACGCCGCCGTCGAGATCGGAGCGCAGGGTCGTCGCGGCGGCCGGGGTCACCGTGGCGGTGGCGTAGCGGTCCACGGCGGTGAGCACCGCGCGGTGGCCCGGTTCGACCACGGCGTACTCCCCGGCGATGAACAGCTTGCCCGGCGCGCGACAGCTGATCACCGGTCGCCGCCCGCGCTGAGCGTGGCGCCGGGACCGATGTGCGCGATCCGGGTGGTGACGAAGTCACCGAGGAAATCCAGGGTGGCGGCCACGTGCGGGGCATCCGCACGACTGCACAGCACCTTCACGTTGGGGCCCGCGTCCATGGTGGCGTAGGCGGCGATCCCGTCGGCGCGCAGTGCCAGCACCGCGTCCAGCACGGTGAGCGAGTGCGGGGACAGGTAGCGGATGCCGGGGCGCGCGGCGAGCATGGTCGCGTGCATGCCCAGGGCGTTGCGCTCGGCGATCTCGCCGATGGCGGGCAGGTCGCGGCGCTGCACCGCGGCGCGCATCTCGGCCAGGTCGGCGCGCGAGGACTCCGCCCACGGCCGGTACAGCGGCGAGGTCGCGGTGGTGCTACGCATGGCGTCGCGGCTGGAGACCGCCTTGGCGCCCGCCTCCACGACGGCCACCACCAGCGCGGGATCGAGATCGTCGCCACCGATCGGCTCGGCGAAGGAGCTCAGGTCGCCTGCCTCGCCGTCGCCCTCGCCCTCGTGCCACACCACGAAGCCGCCGAAGATCGAGCGCGAGGCCGAGCCGGAGCCGCGCCGGGCCAGCCGCGACAGCGCGCGGCCGTCGTTGTCGAGGCCGTAGGCGGCCGCGGCGGCGGTGGCCAGGGCCGCGAAGCCGCTCGCCGAGGAGGCCAGGCCGGCACCGGTGGGTCCGGCGTTGGCGGTGATCACTTCGGCGCGCTCGGCGCGCCCGGCCTTGGCGCGCACCAGGTCGAGGAACTTCTCGATGCGGGTGTGCGCGGTGCCGGTGGCCGCGGCGCCGTTGAATTCGACGGCGTCGGTGGGGCCGTCGATCAGGCGCACCGAGGTGGTGGTGGGGAAGATGTCCAGCGTCATCGACAGGCTGCCGGTGACCGGCAGGAACAGCGCTTCGTCACGCTTGCCCCAGTACTTCACCAGGGCGATGTTGGGATACGCGACGGCGGTGGCGGCACCGTCGGTGGCGGGAGAGGTCATGAGGGGATACCGCGTTCCGGGGTCGAGGCGGACAGGGACAGGGCGCCCGCGCGCAGCCCGGCGGTGCGGACCGTCCAGGTCTGCACCGCACCGGCGCGGCGCAGCGCGGTGCTCACCGCGGGGGCGGCGTCGGTGTCGGTGAGCGCGAGCACACAGCCACCCAGGCCCGCGCCGGTGAGCTTGGCGCCGTGGGCGCCCGCGGCCAGCGCGGCGGCGACCAGGGTGTCGATGTGCGGGGTGCTCACGCCGAGTTCGCCCAGCAGGTCCTGGAATTCGAGCATCGTGGCGCCCAGGGTGCGGGTCTGCCCGGCCGAGAGCGCACCGGCACCGGCGTCGATGAGTTCGGCGGCGCGGTCCAGCAGCCGCCGCGCGGCGCGCGGGTCGGCGGCCAGCCTGCGGCGCACATCGGCGACCGCCTGCTGGGTGGACCCGGAGACGCCGGTGTCGGCGATCACCAGGGCCGCGTCCATGCCGACGTCGATCGGCCGGGCGGTGCCCGCGTGGAACCGGATCGGCCCGTCGGCCAGAACCGCGCTGGCGTCGATGCCGCTGGCCCGGCCGTGGGCCACCTGCTCGCCGCACTGCACCAGGTCGTAGAGCGCCGCCGGGTCCAGCTCGCGGCCGTACAGATCGGCGACCGCGCGCACCGCGGCCCCCGCGCAGGCCGCGCTGGAACCGAGGCCGCGGGCCAGTGGAATGTCGCAGTAGACCACGACTTCCACGGTCTCGGCCTCGATCCCCCAGCGCCGCAACGCCTCCTCGACCGCGACGCGCGGCCCGGAGGGGGTCGGCGTGGCGGGCGCGGCGGCTCCGGCGAGGAATCCGAACGATCCCGACGCGGCGATCCCGGACCCGGTGGTGGGCCGGGCCACCGCCCGCACCGGCAGGGCGGGCAGCGGGAGAGCGATCGCCGGCGTACCGTGCACGACGGTGTGTTCGCCGAGCAGGATCGCCTTGGCGACGGCCTGCCCGGTGCCCTGCGCCAGGGCGGTCGCTGGGGAGTTGTGTCTCACGTCGTTTCCTCTCCGAACTCCGGCGGGCAGGGTGGCTATGGCTCGCGCGGCGTACGGTTCAGCAGACTACGCACCGAGGGGAAGAAAGCGGGAACATGCGCCGCGTAGGCGCGGTAGGAAGCGCCGAAGCGGGCGATCAGATCACGCTCCTCGAGATAGGTGCCGAGCACGATGTATCCGGTCAGGCCGAGCGCCCACACCAGGTGCCCGACGGTGAACTCACTGGCGAACCAGAAAGAGACGAGCAATCCGGTCATCAGCGGGTGCCGCACCAGTTTATAGACCCCGTTGACCTGCAGGCGATCGACAGTGGCGTCCGGCACACGGATGACGTACTGCCGGTAGGCCTGGCTGATGCCGAGCAGGTGGAAATGGTTCAGCAGCAGCGTCGCCGCGTACACCAGCACGAAACCGATCCAGAACCCGGCGTCGAGGGCGAGTCCGAGGGTCCCCTCGGCCGACCACAGCACCTGCGGGATCGGCTGCCAGGCCAGCATGATCGTCCACATGACCAGGCAGACCATGAAGATGTAGACCGTGCGCTCGAGCGCCTCGGGCACCCAGCGGGTGACGAAGGCCTTGAACGAGGGCCGGGCCATGCCCGAGTGCTGCAGACCGAACAGCGCCAGCAGCACCACGTCGACGACCAGGGCGGGCACCGTGGACAGGTGCGGCCCGCGGTCGACGGTCTTGGGCAGCCACCAGCCGCCCGCGAAGAGCAGCATCAGCGGCACGGTGATGCCCGCGATGCCGTAGACGGTGAACGAGATCAGGAAGGGGACCAGCCGCGCGGGGGTGCTCAGCACGCCCCGCGCCTGCTCGGGAGTGATCAGATCCATGCGAACCACGGCAGGTATTTGGACCGGACGGTGCCCTCTTCCAGCCGCTTCTCCAGCTTGGCCTTCCACTGGGTGCCGAACTTCTCGTTGAGGAAGCCGCCGGGCCAGAACAGCCGCCAGCCGGACTGCGCGACCATCCAGTACGGCACGATGACGCCGGGATCGACATCACGCATGTAGGCCATCTTGTCCGGGATCTGGCTCCAGTGCACGCCCGGGTAGCGGTGGTGCACGCTGTGGTAGCCCTGGTTGAAGATCAGGAAGTTCAGGATGTTGCCCGCGTTGTTGAGCGAGCTGCTCGGCTCGTCGGAGAAGCCGCGGGCGGGGGCGTGGCTGAGCCAGGCGAAGTAGCCGGCGTTGACCTGGGTGATGAAGAACGGCACCCAGTAGAACAGCACGAAGCGCTCGGTACCCGCGACGTACCAGACACCGGCGATCACGGCGGTGTAGACGATCAGGTCGAAGATGAACTGGTGGCGGGTGCGGCGCCGGCGCGGTGCCGGGTTGGCGGCGAACACCGTCTTGACGGTGTGGAGCTTGACGATGGTGCCGTAGCGGACCCAGTACCAGATCGCGGGCAGGCCCTTCTCCATACCGGTGGTCGCGGTGACGTCACCGGGGCCGTCGTTGAACCGGTGATGGTTGAGCACGTGCACCTCGCGCATCTCCGCGGCGGTGAGGTTGCCGGGCAGACAGCACAGGATGTCGACGACCCGGTTCGGGAACTTCGCCACGAACAGCGGCCGGTGGGTGTGCATGTGCATCACGCCGATGGTCAGCGAGAGGTTCAGCAGCGAGAGCACGATGATCAGCGGGATCGCGATGTACCAGTTCCCGGCGATCGGCACGAACAGGCCCGCCGCGGTCATGCCCATCCACAGCGCGATGTGCAGCAGCGGCCCGATGTTCGAGGCGTACTCGAGCTTGAACACCCGCCGGGAGAACGGGATCTGTTCGGACGAGGTGACATTTGTTCCGGTGCTCACAGCAGAGCTCCTTGGTTAGTGGTGACAGTGGGACTGGGAGCGAGGGCGGCGAGCTGGAGTCGCGAGGCGAGCGCGAGCATCGCCTCGGGCTGATGGGAGGGGACCCGTTCCATCGCGCCGAAGGCCAGATGATCGGCGATCATCATGGTGCGGATCTGCGCGTCGGGCAGTTCGCCGGTGAGCGGCTCCTCCGGCAGGGTCTGCACGAGCGCGAAGGTGGTGTCCACGATCAGCGGCACCAGTGAGGTCTGCCCGCCCACCGGGTCGGCGGCGGCGAGCACATCGGTGCCGCGGCCGGCACCGGCGGCGAATTCCGGTGCGGCGTCGAGCATCTGGTGGATGGCTCCGTCGGCGGTGCGGCGCAGCCGCTCGAGCATCTTCGTCCAGTAGACCGGCGAGCAGGCCGCGGCCGCGGCGGCGGCGACCGGGCGCCGGTAGGGCGAGGGCGCCCCGACGACCTTGCACAGGAACGCGTTGGTGGTGATGGTCATGTAGGCCATGGCCGCGCGGGCACCGCGGCTCGGCGTGCCGGGACCGAGGCGGGCGAGCAGCGCGAAGCCGCCCAGCGCGGGGGTCAGCAGCTGCAGCATCACCGTGCGGGTGAGTTCCTCGCGGTCGGTCACGCCGTAGATCTCGAACTCGTTGTCGCGCAGGTCGTTGGCCGACTGGGCGATCACGGCCACGCAGCCGGTGAGCTCGCGCAGGTCGTCCTCGGGCAGCACCCCGTCGGCGACCAGCGTGCACGCGTAGTGGGTCACCCGGCCGAGCACGCCCTCGCCGTAGGCCTGGCGCGGGATCGCGGACTCGATATTGCGGGCCATCACGTCGGCGATGTCCACCAGCACACTGGCCACCCGGGCGCGCCCGTCGGCCGAGAGCGCGGTGATCAGCGCCTTGATATCGGCGATGCGGGCGGCCAGCACCCGGTCGACGGCCTCGCTGTCACGGGCTTCGGTGGCGACGGTGGGCAGTGCCGCCGGGGCGGTGGCACTGCGTCCGGCCAGGTAGTCGGCGGCCGCGCGGACCGCCTCGGCGGCGGTGTCGCGGTCGGCGAGGTCCTCGTAGGCGTCGAGCACACGGCAGGCCAGCAGGGCCGCGGTGGCCTCGTCGCGCTGGTGGGCGGGCAGGAAGCCGACCGAGATGCCGAGGTTGCGCCCGGCCGGGATCAGGGCCAGCCGGGCCAGCTCGGCGGGCGTCGCGGCCGCGCGCAACGCGGCGATGTCGGGGGCACGGCGCAGTGTCCGCAGCCCGCGGATCAGCGTGCCCACTCGGGTCCCGCTCATCGCGAGATCACCTCCTGCAGGAGTTCGCGCAGGTCCTCGCGCGCGGGGGACGGGGGGAACACCTCGAGCGCCTTGCTCGCGGTCTCGACGGCGGAGATCGCCACCGAGCGGGCGGCCTGGGTGGCGCCGCTGTCGACCAGGTCGTCCTGCAGGGTGGTGCTCGGCGTCGCCGGGTCGAGCCACAGCTGCTCGGCGCCCGGGCGCAGGCCGAGCCATTCGATCACCGGCCAGGTCGGCACGCGGCGTTCCAGATCGCCGCCCGCGTCCTTGCCCAGGGCCGGGCCGCCTTCGATGTCGCGGACGTCGTCCATGATCTGGAAGGCCATCGCGAGCTGGTCGGCGTACTCCATCAGCGCGTGCAGCCGTTCGATCTCCACGCCACCGGCGGTGCCGCCGTAGGAACAGGACAGGCGGAACAGCGTGCCGGTCTTGGCGGCGGCCACCGTCTCGTAGTGGCGGCGCAGCGCGGCCTGGTCGACCGCGGGCGGCAGGGTCTCGATGAGCTGGCCGTAGGACAGGTCCGAGAGCCGGTCGGCGTAGGTGATGCCGGGTGCCTGCCCGACCCCGGCGAAGACCACCGGGTTGTCGGCCAGTACCCGCGCGACGACCTGCAGGCCGGCGCCGGCCAGGTGGAATCCGGCCCTGGCCGAGATCCGCACCCCGAAGGCGGCGGGCACCGACGGGGCACCGCGCCGCAGCAGGGATCCGTCACAGATGTCGTCGTGGACCAGCGAGGACTCGTGGAACATCTCCATCGCGCAGGCCAGGTCGACCGCGTCGGCGGGCGAGGTCGCGGCCTGGCCCGCCTCGGGCAGCAGTCCCGCCGACGCCAGTACCAGGCGGGCACGCACGCGCTTGCCCGGCGCGGCCAGGATGTGCCGGTAGATGGCGTCGAAATCCGCACCGGTGAGCAGGATTTCGCGCAACCGGGCGGTGACCAGCGGTAGCTGGTCCTGCGGTGACGGTCTCGCGATGACCGCCACCTGCTCGCCCGAGTGCTCCCGGGGTTCGGACGGTAGCGCGTGATTGTCCATAGCGCTGAACTCCTTTGGTGTGGTCACGACGGCAGTCGGCTGTATCCCGGCGCTGAACCGGAGCAGAGGGAGGGAGGGGGCGGAGTCGTCACCGGGTATCGACATCTCGTTGCTGCCGGGCCGGAGGATCTCGGTCGCCTGGAGGTGCCGAAAGTATCGTAGCGAGGCATCCAATCGTCAAGTGTTACAACGAGTTTCGCGTATTTGTTGTGACAGACCGTAGTCGCAAATGTGCGTATGTCAACTCGATTACCTCGAGATACCTTGCGGCGCAACGTTTTTCGCATGCGGCAGCGCAAGGGTGACACGCGATGTCGTGCCGGTGATGAACGGCGATGAACGCGCACAACGCGTTCGCTGGGTCAGGGGTCGGTGGATACCGAAGGGTGTGGGAGCCACGACATTGTGGCCGACACGGCTCTACTCGCCGGTAACCAAACAAATAGCACTCCGTGCGCGCCGACGCGAACCGAGAAGACACCATGGGGAGATCTCCCGAACGCGCCCGCCGGCCCGTTTGGCACATTTCCCAGAACAGCCCGGCGATTCGCCCGCGTTACAGTGGGCAGCATCACATTTTTCGATATCCCCTGTGGCAGTAGACATTTCGACACCACTTGTAAAGAGCTCCCAGCGCGCCTCATTTCGGCGCGCCCCCCGACACGCTTGACAGCCCCCCGCCGACGCAGGACCATGCCCCCATCCGGCAGATTGTGACCCCGGACACACTCACTGCCCAGGAGGACGCTCATGACCGACGCCGTCCCGCCGACCCACGGTCCCCGCCCGGTCGCCGCGCCCCGGGGGCCGCGACTGCACACGCGCGGCTGGCCGCAGGAGGGCGCGCTGCGGATGCTGATGAACAACCTCGATCCCGAGGTCGCCGAACGCCCCGACGACCTGGTCGTCTACGGCGGCACCGGCCGCGCGGCCCGCGACTGGGCGGCCTACGACGCCATCGTGCGCACCCTCGAGACCCTCGGCTCCGACGAGACCCTGCTGGTGCAGTCGGGAAAGCCGGTCGGGGTGTTCCGCACGCACGAATGGGCGCCGCGGGTACTGCTGGCCAACTCGAATCTGGTCGGCGACTGGGCGAACTGGGAGGAATTCCGCAGGCTGGAGCGGCTGGGCCTGATGATGTACGGCCAGATGACCGCCGGTTCCTGGATCTACATCGGCAGCCAGGGCATCCTGCAGGGCACCTACGAGACCTTCGGCGCGGTGGCGCGCAAACGCTTCGGCGGCACCCTGGCGGGCACCATCACCCTGACCGCGGGGCTGGGCGGTATGGGCGGTGCGCAACCGCTGGCGATCACCATGAACGAGGGCGTGGCGCTGTGTGTGGAGTGTGATCCCGCACGGATCGAGCGCCGGATCGCGCACGGCTACCTCGACACGATGGCCGAATCACCGGAACAGGCGCTGGCCCTGGCGATCACGGCCCGCGACGAACGGCGTGCGCTCTCGATCGGCGTGGTGGGCAATGCCGCCGAGGTGTTCCCCCGGCTGCTGGCCATGGACGCGCCGATCGACATCGTCACCGACCAGACCTCCGCGCACGACCCGCTGTCGTATCTGCCGCTCGGCGTCGCCCTCGAGGACTGGCATCGCCTGGCCGAGAAGGACCCGGCCTGGTTCACCGCCGAGGCGCAGGCGTCGATGGCCGCGCAGGTCGCGGCGATGGCCGGCTTCCTGGACCGGGGCGCGGAGGTGTTCGACTACGGCAACTCGATCCGCGACGAGGCCCGCAAGGGCGGGTGCGAGCGGGCCTTCGCCTTCCCCGGCTTCGTGCCCGCCTATATCCGGCCGCTGTTCGAGGAGGGGCGCGGCCCGTTCCGGTGGGTGGCGCTCTCGGGCGATCCGGCCGATATCGCCGCCACCGACCGCGCCATCCTGGAGCTGTTCCCCGGCGACGAGCATCTGCGCCGCTGGCTCACCCTGGCCGGGGAGAAGGTGCGGTTCGAGGGCCTGCCCGCCCGCATCTGCTGGCTCGGCTACGGCGAACGGCACCGGGCCGGGCTGCGCTTCAACGAGATGGTCGCCACCGGGGAACTGTCGGCGCCACTGGCCATCGGCCGCGACCACCTCGACGCCGGGTCGGTCGCCTCGCCCTACCGCGAGACCGAGGCGATGGCCGACGGGTCCGACGCGGTCGCCGACTGGCCGCTGCTCAACGCCCTGCTCAACACCGCCTCCGGCGCCTCGTGGGTGTCGATCCACCACGGCGGCGGGGTGGGCATGGGCCGGTCCCTGCACGCCGGGCAGGTCTGTATCGCCGACGGCACCGAACTGGCGGCGCGCAAGCTCGAGCGGGTCCTCACCAACGATCCGGGCTCGGGGGTGATCCGGCACGTCGACGCGGGGTACGAGCACGCCGCCGAGGTCGCCCGTACGCGCGGCGTGCGTATCCCGATGTGGGAGAGCTGAATCCGCTACAGCGGCATGAGGCGGTGTTTGCGCGGACCGTGGCGCACGGTCTTGTCGCGCAGCAGGTGCAGGGCCTTGCGGATCTCGCGGCGGGTGGCCGAGGGCTCGATGACGGCGTCGATGTAGCCGCGTTCGGCGGCGGTCCACGGGGTGGCGATGGTGGCGTTGTAGAAGTCCACCATCTGCGCGCGCAGCGCGGGCCGGTCGGCCTCGGGGGTGGCGTCGAGGGTGCGGCGCTGGGTCAGGCCGACGGCCGCCTCGGCACCCATCACCGCGATCCGCGCGGTCGGCCAGGCCAGGTTCACGTCGCCGCCGAGCTGTTTGCAGCCCATCACCGCGTACCCGCCGCCGTAGGCCTTGCGCACGACCACGGTGACGATGGGCACGGTGGCCTCGACGACGGCGTAGAAGAACCGGCCGCCCCGTTTGATCACGCCGATCTTCTCCTCCTCCACGCCGGGCAGCACGCCGGGGGTGTCGACGACGAAGATCAGCGGCAGGCCGAAGGCGTCGCAGAGGCGGATGAAGTGGGCGGCCTTGTCCGAGGCGCGCGCGTCGATGGCGCCGCTGGCGACCAGCGGCTGATTGGCGACCACGCCGACGCTGCGCCCGTCGACCCGGGCGAAGCCGGTGATCAGGTTGCGGGCGGCGTTCTCGCCCATCTCGTGGAACTCGCCGTCGTCGAAGACGCGCAGCAGCACGTCGTACATGTCGTAGCCGGCGCGGTCGGAATCCGGGATGAGCGTGTCGAGTTCGCGGTCGGCGGCGGTGAGTCCGGGTTCGAGGCCGGGGTTGATCACCGGCGGCTGTTCGAAGCAGCTCGTCGGCATGTAGCCCAGATAGGTTCTGGCCCAGGCGAAGGCGCTCGCCTCGTCCGGGGCGACGTGGTGGATGTTGCCGCGCTCGGCCTGGTGGTAGGCGCCGCCGAGTTCGTCGAGGGTGACCTCCTCGCCGGTGGTCTCGCGGATGATCTCCGGCCCGGTGACGAACATGTACGCCGACTCGGTGGCGATGAGTACGTCGGTGTTGATCGGTGAGTACACCGCTCCCGCCGCGCACTTGCCCAGCATGATCGAGACCTGCGGCACCACGCCGGACAGCCGCAGCTGTTTGCGGCTCATCGCCGCGTACCAGGCCAGCGAGGTGACCGCGTCCTGCACGCGCGCGCCGCCGGAGTCGTTGATCGCCACGAAGGGGCAGCCGATGTCGGCGGCGGCGTCCATGGCCGCGGAGACCTTGCGCCCGAACATCTCTCCGACCGAGCCGCCGAAAACCGTTTGGTCGTGGGCGATCACCACCACGGGTCGGCCCTCGACGGTGCCGCGTCCGGTGACCACGCCGTCGCCGTAGAGGGCGTTCGCGGTGGCGGGTTGCCGTACCAGCGCACCGATTTCGACGAAACTGCCCGGGTCGAGCAGCATGTCGATCCGCTCGCGGGGCCCCGGAATCCCCTTGGCCGCCCGCTTCGCCACCCCCGCGGCCCCCGAGGGCTCGCGGGCGGCGGCCAGGTTCCGGTGCAGCAGTTCGAGTTTCGCGGCTGTCGTGGTCTCCACGGGTGCATCCTTCCGACTCGTACGCGGGGTGCCTGTGCCAGCGCACCATAGCCGGTCGAACGGGTGGTCACGGCCGACGCGACGGCGGTGGATGCGGGTTTTTCCCGGGACGGAGCGGGAGCGGAAGAAGCGGAACAGGAGGAACACGCTCCTTTCCACTTTCAATATATAGCGGATACCGGGGCTTGCGGCAAGGCCCCGGTGATGCTGCACAATCGTCGCCTCAGGAGCGAAGACCACGGTGAGGAGCACATGTCCACGGACGGGTACGACGAGGAACTACGGTCCGAGCGGCAGTATGTCGACGGGCTCTACGCGCGGCTCGACAGCGAGCGGGCGCGGGTGCGGGGCCGGTACGTCACGGCGCTGCGCGGGGACGGCGGGTCGCCGATGGAACGCGAGTTCGAGGTGCGCGCGCTGGCCAAGGAGGCCAAGCGGCTCGACATCGCCGACAACGGGTTGTGCTTCGGGCGGCTGGACGCGGTGAGCGGTGAGCGCTCCTACATCGGGCGGATCGGCCTGTTCGACGAGGCGAACGATTTCGAGCCGCTGCTGCTGGACTGGCGGGCACCGGCCGCGCGCCCGTTCTATGTGGCCACCGCGGCGAACCCGGAGGACATGCGCAGACGCCGCCAGTTCCACTCCCGGGGCAGGCAGGTGGCCGGCTTCACCGACGAGGTGCTGGGCAGGCCCGCCGCCGGGGAGCACGGTGACGCCGCGCTGCTGGCCGCGGTGAACGCCCCGCGCGGGGAGGGCATGCGCGACATCGTCGCCACCATCCAGGCCGAGCAGGACGAGATCATCCGGCTCGACCATCCCGGCGTGCTGGTGATCGAGGGCGGGCCGGGCACCGGCAAGACCGTGGTGGCGCTGCACCGGGTGGCCTATCTGTTCTACACCCAGCGCGAGCGGATGGAACGCCAGGGTGTGCTGGTGGTCGGGCCCAATCCGGCGTTCCTGCAGCACATCTCGCGGGTGCTGCCGTCGCTGGGCGAGACGAATGTGGTGTTCACGACCACCGGTGGGCTGCTGCCGGGGCTGGAGGTCACCGCCGAGGACTCCCCCGAGGCGACGCGGATCAAGGGCTCGGCGGCGATCCTGCCGGTGCTCGCGGCGGCGGTGGCCGATCGCCAGCGGCTGCCCGCCGAGCCGATCTCGGTCGAGCTGGCCGATGTGCGCCTGCGCATCGACGCCGGGATCACCGAGTGGGCGCGCGACGAGGCGCGCGCGAGCGGGCGCCCACACAATCAGGCCCGCGCCGTCTTCCTGGAAGTGCTCACCTGGGCGCTCACCGAGCGGGCGATCGGGCGCATCGGCAAGGGCTGGCTGAGCCGCTCGGATCGCGACGCGTGGGAGCAGGTCCGGACCGATCTGCTGACCGAACTCGCCGACACCCCGGCGTTCACCGCCGTCGTCGACGAGCTCTGGCCGGTGCTGACCCCGGAGACCCTGCTGGCCGAGCTGTACACCTCCGCGGAGCGGCTGGCCGCGGCCGGGGCGGACCCGGTGCTGGCGCGGGCCGACGGCACGGCGTGGACGGTCGCGGACGTGCCGCTGCTCGACGAGCTGGTCGATCTGCTCGGCCCGCACGAGCCGGTCGACCGGACCGCGGAGAAGGAGGCGAAGGAGCAGGCGGCCTACGCGGCGGCGGTGCTGGAGAACATGGTCTCGCGTGAGGACATGATGGACGACGAGGACCACCTCTTCGCCCAGGACATGCTCTTCGGCGAGGACCTGGCCGAACGGTTCGTCGAACGCGACACCAGGGAGCTGGCCGAACGGGCCGCGGCCGACCGGGACTGGACCTACCGCCACATCGTGGTCGACGAGGCCCAGGAGCTCTCGGCGATGGACTGGCGGGTGCTCATGCGCCGCTGCCCCGGCAAGTCGTTCACCATCGTGGGCGATCTCGCCCAGCGCCGGTCCGCGGCGGGCTCCACCTCGTGGGAGGCGACGCTCGCACCGTATGTGCCCGGCCGGTGGGTGTATCGCCCGCTGTCGGTGAACTACCGGACACCGGCCGAGATCATGGCGGTGGCGGCCGCCGTGCTGGCCGAGTTCGCGCCCGAGGTGCGGCCGCCGGAGTCGGTGCGCGGCTGCGGTGTGGCGCCGTGGTCGCGGGCGGTGACCGCGAGCGAACTGCCCGCGGCCATCGCGGAATTCGAGCGAGCCGAGGCGGAGCGGGAAGGCACCAGCGTGGTGATCGGGCCGCCGGGGATGCCGGGGACGATTCCGGCGTCGGAGACCAAGGGGCTCGAATACGACGCGGTGCTCGTGGTCGACCCGGAGCGGATCGTCCTCGACGGTCCGCGTGGCGCCGCCGAACTGTATGTCGCGCTGACCCGGGCCACCCAGCGGCTCGGCGTGCTGCACGAGGGGCCGTTGCCGGAGGTGTTGCGTGGACTGACCGAGATCGGATCGACGGCCGGAGTCGGCACGTAACCGGCGTCGGGCCTGCCGCGCATCTGACCGCGCCCACCGGCCCCGGTGGGCCAGCCCGATCGATGGTCAGCCGTGGCCACCGACCCGGCCAGGGCGAGCCGGTGGTCAGCCCAGCGGACCTGTCACCGACTCGGCCGCGGCGACCAGAGCGACGGTGGTCAGCCCAGCGGGCCCGTCACCGATTCGGCCGCGGCGACCAGGGCTCCGGAGGCGGCGAGGTCGACGACGGCTTCGATGTCCGGGGCGAGGTGGCGGTCCGGGCCGGGGCCGGGGACGCGGGTGCGCAGGGCCGCGATGACGGCGGCGGTGGCGGGGGCCGGGGTGAGTGGCGTGCGCAGGTCCAGGCCGCGGGCGGCGGTGAGGGCCTCGATGGCGAGGACGCGGGTGAGGCCGTCGAGGGCGCGGCGGAGTTTGCGGGCGGCCGACCAGCCCAGTGAGACGTGGTCCTCCTGCATGGCCGAGGACGGGATGGAGTCGACCGAGGCGGGGGCGGCCAGGCGCTTGAGTTCGGCGACGAGGGCGGCCTGGGTGTACTGGGCGATCATGTGGCCGCTGTCGACGCCGGGGTCGTCGGCCAGGAACGGGGGCAGGCCGTGATTGCGGGCCTTGTCCAGGAAGCGGTCGGTGCGGCGCTCGCTGATGCTCGCCAGGTCGGCGGTGACGATGGCCAGGAAGTCGAGCACATAGGCGACCGGGGCTCCGTGGAAGTTGCCGTTGGACTCGACTCGCCCGTCGCGGGTGACCACCGGATTGTCCACGGCGGCGGCCAGTTCGGCGGCGGCGACGCGTGCGGCGTGGGCGAGGGTGTCGCGGGCACCGCCCGCCACCTGGGGTGCGCAGCGCAGCGAGTAGGCGTCCTGCACGACGGTGCAGTCCGGGGTCGCGTGGCTGGCGACGATCGGCGAATCCGCCAGCAGGCGCGTCATATTGGCCGCGGCGACGGCCTGGCCGGGGTGGGGGCGCAGGGCCTGCAGGTCGGCGGCGAAGACCTTGTCGGTGCCGAGCAGTCCCTCCACGCTCATGGCCGCGGTGACATCGGCCAGCCGCAGCAGCCCGCGCAGGTCGTGGCAGGCCAGCACCAGCATGCCGAGCATGCCGTCGGTGCCGTTGATCAGCGCCAGGCCCTCCTTCTCGGCGAGCTCGACCGGTGCGATGCCCGCGGCGGCCAGCGCGTGCGCGGCGGGCCGCGCGGTGCCCTCGGCGTCGCGCACGGTGCCCTCCCCCATGACCGCCAGGGCCACGTGCGCCAGCGGCGCGAGGTCACCGGAACAGCCGAGGCTGCCGTACTCGTGGACCACCGGGGTGATCCCGGCCGACAGCAGCGCCGCGTAGGTCTCGGCGACCACCGGCCGCACCCCGGTGTGCCCGGTGGCCAGGGTCGACAGGCGCAGCAGCATCATCGCGCGCACCACCTCCCGCTCCACCTCGGCGCCGGAGCCCGCGGCGTGCGAGCGCACCAGGCTGCGCTGCAACCGGGTGCGCAGCTCGGGCGGGATGTGACGCACGGCGAGGGCGCCGAAGCCGGTCGAGACGCCGTAGATCGGTCGCGGGTCGGCGGCGAGTTCCTCGATGCGGGCACGGCTGGCCGCGATCGCGCTCAGCGCCTCGGCCGACAAGCGCACTCCGGCGCACTCCCGCGCCACCCGCACGACCTCGGCGGGCGTCACCGGACCGGTCCCCACGACGACCGGCGTGATGCTCGGATCGATGCTCACAACGCTTCTCCCCTCGACTCGGACGTCTCCGCTCGCCGCTGCGCAGCGGGCCCACGATCGGGCGCGGCGCGAGGGTGCTGCCCGCGGTCTTCGGCTAAACCTGAGTGTGCAGCCGCACAGTAGCGCTCGGCGAACCCGTCCGGCGCGTATCCCGCAGCGAGGAGGACCCGTGTCCACCACCGTGCTGAGCGAGATCGGCAGCCTGCTCACCAATGATCCCGCGCTCGGCGACGGGCCGCTGGGCCTGCGCCGGGACGCCGCGATCGTGTTCGACGGCGACCGGGTGGTGTGGGTCGGTGACAGCGCCGCCGCCCCGGCCGCCGACACCGGGATCGCGCTCGACGGGCGCGCGGTGCTGCCGGGTTTCGTCGAATCGCACGCCCATTTGGTGTTCGCCGGGGACCGGGCCGCGGAGTTCGCCGCGCGCATGGCCGGGCGGCCCTACGCCGCCGGAGGCATCCGCACCACCATCGCAGCGACCCGGGCCGCGAGCGACGATGGACTGGCCGCGAACCTGCGGCGACTGCTGGCGGAGTCCCTGCGCGCGGGCAGCACCACCGTGGAATGCAAGAGCGGCTACGGGCAGACCGTCGCCGACGAACTGCGCGCTGTCCGGATCGCGGGCGCGGCCACCGACGAGGTGACGTTGCTCGCCGCGCACGTCCCACCCCCGGAGTACGCCGGACGCGCCGACGACTACATCGCCCTGGTGGTCGACCGGATGATCCCGGAGTGCGCGCCGTATGCCCGCTGGATCGATGTCTTCTGCGAGCAGGGCGCCTTCGACGAGGACCAGGCCCGTGCCGTCCTCATGGCCGGGATCGCGCACGGGCTCGTCCCCCGCGTGCACGGCAATCAGCTGCACCACGGTCCGGGAGTGCGACTGGCCGTGGAGCTCGGTGCGGCGTCGGTGGATCACGTGGTGCATGTCGAGGCCGCCGATATCGACGCCCTGTCCGGCAGCGGCACCGTCGCCACCCTGCTGCCCGGCGCCGATTTCTGCACGCGCAACCGCTATCCCGACGCGCGCGCCCTGCTCGACGCGGGCGTCACCGTCGCTCTGGGCGCGGACTGCAATCCGGGCACCAGCTACACGACGAACCTGCCCTTCTGTCTCGCGCTGGCGGTGCGCGAGCTGGGCATGACGCCCGACGAGGCCGTCTGGTCGGCGACCGCGGGCGGCGCGCGAGCCCTGCGGCGCACCGATGTCGGCGTGCTGTCCCCCGGTGCCAGGGCCGACGCGATCGCCCTGGACGCGCCCTCGCACCTGCACCTGGCCTACCGTCCCGGTGTCCCGTTGATCAGCCGGGTGTGGCGTGGCGGCGCACTCGTCGTGACGAACTGAGGTCCCGTGAATTCCGACGATGCCTGGACCGGCCGTATCGACGGCACCGACCCCGACCAGTTGCGCTGGCACCAGGTGGTCGCCCCGTACACGCCCGGTGGCGAGCCGGGCGCCTGTGTCTTCGTCGGCTTCGCCAGTGACGAAGGGGTGCGCCGCAACAAGGGCAGGCCCGGCGCGGTCCACGGACCGGACGCGCTGCGCAGGGCCCTGGCGCCGATGGCGCTACCCACTCCCCTGCGCGCCGCCGACGCGGGCACGATCGCGGTGACCGACGGGCAGCTGGAGGACGCGCAGCAACGGCTGGGAGCCACGGTGTCGGCGCTCCTGGACGCCGGGGAGTTCGCGGTGGTGCTGGGCGGCGGGCACGAGGTCGCCGTGGGCAGCTACCTCGGTCTCGCCGGTTCCGCCCGGCGCACCCCCGGCGCGATCGTCGGAATCCTCAACCTGGACGCGCATTTCGACTTGCGCCCGGGCCCGGTCGCCAGTTCCGGCACCCCGTTCCGGCAGATCCTCGAGAGCGATGCCGACGTGCGTTACGCCGTGCTCGGCATCAGCCAACCGAGCAACACCACCGCCCTGTTCACCACCGCCGACCGCTTCGGCGTGCGCTATCTCCTCGACGACGACTGCGCCGACCCCGCCCGGGTCGCCGCGTTCGTCGCGGAGTTCATGGCCGAGATCGACCTGCTGTATCTCACCGTCGATCTCGATGTCCTACCCGCCGCCGTCGCGCCGGGTGTGAGCGCCCCGGCCGCGTTCGGTGTCGCGCTGTCCACCATCGAGGCGGTGTGCGATCAGGTGAGCGCGAGCGGCCTGCTGGCGGTGGCCGACATCGCCGAGCTCAACCCCGGCCTCGATGTCGACGCGCGCACCGCCCGCACCGCCGCCCGCCTGGCGCACCGCCTGGTCACCCGGCACGTGCCTCAGAAGTAGCGGACCCACACGTAGATCCACGCGATCGTGCTGCTGAGCAGGGTGACCAGGGCGCCGTACTTGGTGAACTGCCAGAAGGTGATCTTCTGACCCGCCCGCGCCGCGATCCCGAGGGCCACCACATTGGCGCTGGCCGCCACCGCGGTGCCGTTGCCGCCGAAGTCGGCGCCGAGGGCGAAGGCCCACCACAGCGACTGACCGGTCTCCGGGTCCGGAGCCCCCGCGACCAGGTCCTCCACCACGGGTGCCATGGTCGCGGTGTAGGGGATGTTGTCGACGAAGGCGCCCAGCAGGGCCGAGCCGAAGACCAGCGCGGTCGCGGCGGCGAAGAAGTTGTCGCCCACCAGGTCGGTCGCGGCATTGCCGATCGCGGCGATCACCCCGGTGTGCACGAGACCGGCGACCATCACGAACAGGCCCATGAAGAAGACCAGCGTCGGCCACTCCACCTCCTGCAGGATGTCACCGAGATCCAGGCGCGAGACCAGCACCATCACGCCCGCGCCGACCAGCGCGATCACCGACGGCGCCACATGCACGACGCTGTGCAGGCAGAAGCCGATCACCACGCCGGTCAGCACGATCAGCGAGCGCACCAGCAGCTTCGGGTCGCGGATGGCGCGGCGCTCCTGCAGGGCCATCACCGCCTCGACCGAGCCGGGATCGGTGCTCAGCGCCGAGCGGAACAGCACCCGGGTCAGCGCGACGAACAGCACGAAGGTGATCACCACGATCGGTGTCATGTGCACCAGGAAGTCGTTGAAGGTCAGGCCCGCGCGGCTGGCGATGATGATGTTGGGCGGGTCGCCGATCAGGGTGGCGGCGCCGCCGATATTGGCGGCCAGCACCTCGGCGATGATGAACGGCTGCGCGGCGATGCCGAGCCTGCGGCACACCACCAGCGTCACCGGGGCCACCAGCATGATGATGGTGACATTGTCGAGGAAGGGCGAGGCGATCGCGGTGATGAGCATGAGCATCACCATCAGCCGGTACGGATTGCCCCTGGAGCGTTTGGCCGACCAGATGGCCAGATAGTCGAACAGGCCGGTCTGTTTGATGACGCCGACGATGATCATCATCCCGAGCAGCAGGAAGATGACGTTCCAGTCGATGCCCTCGTGCGGAGAGTAGAACACCTCGTCGCCGGGGATCAGGCCCAGCACGGCCATCAGGCCCGCGGCGATCAGGACGGTCTTGACCTTGTCGGCTTTCTCCGTGGCGATGAAGAAGAAGGCCACCACGAAGATCAGCACGGCGAGGGCTGCGGCCATCGGCCCGGACCCCTCAGTCGCCGGGGCCGACGACGGCCAGGCTCGTCAGCAGCCGTTCCAGGGTGATCGCGCCGCGCAGGGTGCGCGAACGGTCGACCACGGCGATGAGCGGACTGTGCTTGCGCGCCATCAGGATCGCGATCTCGAGCAGGGTCGCGTCGGGGGTGACGGTGGCCGGTTTGACCGCGCCGTCGGGCAGGCAGTCACCGACGGTCAGGCTGCCGGGTTCCTGCCAGAACAGGTCGGCGTGTACCTCGTCGATGGTGCGCACCAGGGTCGGGTCGTCGTGATAGGAGGCCGGGATCGCCAGGCGCAGCACCTGGGTTCCCGGCAGCACCGCCACCGGGCGGTCCGCCTCGTCGACGACGATCAGGCCCGGCAACCGGTTGACCACCATCAACCGCACCGCCCGCGCCACCGGGTCGGAGGTGCGGACGGTCGGCAGGTTCATCGCGATATCGCGTGCGCGCATGGCGTGGCTCCGTGGGGATTCGACAGTGCTCAAGGGTGGGCTCGCTTCCCGGTCAGCAGGTCCAGCCGCTGCTCGAGGCGGGCGAGCCGGTCGCCGAGCGGGCTCGAGTGCATGAGCTCGGCGACCTGGTCGGCCTCGTCGGGCTCCAAGGCGATGTCGACCGTGGGTTCGTCGCTGCCCGCCGTGTAGCCGAGCAACCGGCGCGCGCCGGCCGACTCGGTGAGCAGGGCGAATCGGGCGCCACCACGGGTGCGGAAGCTGTGCAGCACGCCAGCCCCTGGGATCGTCGTCCGGTCGATGTCCATCCCCAGCGGTCCTTCCTGGCACGGTCGATTGCGTCTGCATCGAGTCTCGATCGGCGCGCGCGGACCCACCATCGGCCCTGACACCCATTTGTGCGCGGGGCGCTGGCCCGGATCAGCCTCGGTGATGGGTGTGGCGCCCCATGGACAGAAAGGAGTGGCGCCAGCATGCTGGTGGCATGAACCGTCTCGCAGCGCTGCGAGCAGGACGTGAGCAGCGAATCAGCACGCCGGTGACGGCGTTGTTCTGGCGCATCTGCCTGCTCAACGGCGTCATCTTCACCCTCGGCACGCTGGTCCTGGCGTTCTCGCCCGCCACCGTCTCGGCCCGGCTGCGGCTGACCGAAGTTCCGGTGCTGGTCATCGGGCTCGCGGTGATCCTCACCGCCAACGCCGTCGCGTTGCGCACCAGCCTGGCCCCGCTCAACGAACTGGTCGCCTCCATGCGCCGGGTCGATCCGCCGCGGCGCGCGGCCCGCGTCGACCGGCCCGCCAGCGGCGATTTCCATCAGCTCATCGAGACCTTCAACGCCATGCTCGACCGGCTCGAATCGGAGCGCTCGGTGGCCGGTGGCACCGCGCTGGCCGCGCAGGAGGGCGAGCGCAGGCGCATCGCCCGGGAACTGCACGACGAGATCGGCCAGAGCCTGACGGTGGCGCTGCTGCGGCTCAAACGCGTCGTCGACCGGGCGCCGACGGGGCTGCGCGAGGAGGTCGAGGCGGCCCAGGAGACCGTGCGCGGCTGCCTCGACGAGGTGCGCGGCATCGCCTCACGGCTGCGCCCCGACGTGCTCGAGGACCTCGGCCTGCCCAGCGCGATCACCGCGCTGTGCCACGAATTCACCCGGTCGGCGGGCATTTCCGTGCGGCGCGAGGTGGACCCGGCGCTGAGCAGGCTCGACCCGGACATCGAACTGGTCTGCTACCGGGTGGCGCAGGAGAGCCTGACCAATGTGCTGCGCCACGCGGGCGCCGACGAAGTGACCCTGGTGATCGAACCCCGAGAGGACTGCGTGATCCTGCAGGTGACCGACAACGGACGCGGCGGCGCCGTCGAGGACGGCGCGGGCATCCGCGGCATGCGCGAGCGCGCCATGCTCATCGACGCCACCCTGACCATCACCTCCCCCGCCACCGGCGGCACCGCGGTGGAACTGGTCATCCCGGTGGCCGCGCGCCGCGAGGGGGTGCCCGCGTGAACACCCCCACCCGCATCCTGCTGGCCGACGACCACGCGCTGGTGCGCAGCGGCCTGCGGATGATCCTGGACAACGAACCCGACCTGCTCGTCGTCGCCGAGGCCGCCAACGGGTTCGACGCGGTCACCGCCCTGGCCGACGACGAGATCGACCTGGTCATCCTCGATATCGCCATGCCGAGGATGACCGGCATCCAGGCCGCGCGTGAGATCACCCGGACCCACCAGTCGGTGCGCATCCTGATGCTGTCGATGTACGACAACGAGCAGTACTTCTTCGAATCGCTGAAGGCGGGCGCCTCCGGCTACGTGCTCAAGTCGGTGGCCGACCGCGACCTCATCGAGGCCTGCCGGGCGACGATGCGCGGTGAGTCGTTCCTCTATCCCGGCGCCGTCACCGCGCTGGTGCGCGACTATCTGCACCTGGCCCGCCAGGGCTCCACGCTGCCCGAGACCATCCTGACCCCGCGCGAGGAGGAGGTGCTCAAGCTGATCGCCGAGGGCTACTCCGCGCGCGAGATCGCCGGGGAACTGGTGATCAGCGTCAAGACCGTGGACCGGCACCGGGCCAACATCCTGCAGAAACTGGGCCTGCGCGACCGGCTCGACCTGACCCGCTACGCCATCCGCGCCGGATTGATCGAGCCGTGAGAACGCCGAAAGCCCCCCGCGGCGAGGCGCCGCGGGGGCCACGAACGGGCCTCACTCGGAGACGGGGTCCACCTGCACGGCCTGCTTGCGGCCGACGATCAGGCGCATGACCGGTTCCACCACGCGCGCGCCGATCGGGCCGATGACCGCCATCAGCAGCACGTAGGTGGTGGCCAGCGCGGCGAATTCGTCGGGCACCGCGCCCGCGGCCACCGCCAGACCGGCGATGACGATCGAGAACTCACCGCGCGCCACCAGGGCGGTACCGGCCCTGGCCCGGCCCAGCTGCGAGGCACCGGCGCGTTTGGCCGCCCACCAGCCGGTGGCGATCTTGGTCGCGGTGGTGACCACGGCCAGCAGGATCGCCCAGCCCAGCACCGGCGGGATGCTCGCCGGGTCGGTGCTCAGGCCGAAGAGCACGAAGAACATCGCCGCGAACAGATCGCGCAGCGGTTCGAGGATCTTGGTCGCGTCGTGCGCGGTCGAATCCGAGATCGCGATACCGAGCAGGAAGGCGCCGACCGCCGCGGAGACCTGCACCGCCGAGGCGATACCCGCCACCAGCAGCGCCGAACCGAGCAGTTTGAGCAGGAAGATCTCGCGGTCCTCGCTGGCCACGATCGCCGAGACGTACTTGCCGTAGCGCAGCGCCACCACGAGCACCACGGTCACCGCGACCAGCGCGATGCCCACGGTGGTGAGCCCGGCCACGAAGCCGACACCGGCGAGCACGGCGGTGAGCACCGGCAGGTACACCGCCATCGCCAGATCCTCGAACACCAGGATCGACAGGATGGTCGGTGTCTCGCGGTTGCCCAGGCGGCCCAGGTCGTTGAGCACCTTGGCGACGATGCCGGAGGAGGAGATGTAGGTGACACCGGCCATGGCGATCGCGCCGGTCGGCCCGAGGCCGAGCATGAGCGCCACGATCACGCCGGGTGTCGCGTTGAGCACCAGGTCGAGCAGGCCCGCGGGCCAGGATTTGCGCATCCCGGTGACGAGTTCACCGGCGGTGTATTCCAGGCCGAGCAGCAACAGCAGCAGGACCACACCGATCTCGCTGGCCAGGTGGATGAAGTCCTCCACCTCGTGCAGCTCGATGAGTCCGCCGGTGCCGAAGACCAGGCCACCGATCAGATAGAGCGGAATGGGTGAGAGGCCGATGCGCGCCGCGATCCGGCCCAGCACACCCAATCCGAAGAACACTGCCCCCAGCTGGATCAATGCCAGCGTTGTTCCACTCATCTGCACGGGCTCAGCCGCCGGAGAGGATCGAAGCGGCGGCGTCCAGCCCGGCATTGGTTCCCACGACGACGACCACGTCGCCCCCGGCGAACCCGAATTCCGGTCCGGGCGAGGCGATGACCTGCCCCGCGCGCAGGACCGCGACGATCGAGGCGCGGGTCCGGGTCCGCATCTCGGTGTCGCCCAGGCGCTTGCCCGCGAACGGCGAGTTCGGCGGGACCGGCAGCGAGCGGGTGCTCACGCCGTCGAGTTCACGGTGCTCCTCGCGCAGCTGCGCGACGAGCTGCGGCGCGCCGAGCAGGCTCGCCAGCGTCCGGGCTTCGGTATCCGACAGCGGGATCTGCACTGTCGTGTCCGCGTCGCCGACCTTGGTGAAGATCAGGTCGGTTCCGCCGTCGCGGTGGTCGACCACGCCGATGCGGCGGTCCACCTTCGTCAGCGAAAATTCTTTCCGCACACCGATTCCCGGCAGGGAAGTCACATCTACATTCATTCGATCACCTAACCTCAGCTAGGCGATACCTTACCTTCTCTTTACTATCGTCGCCGACAGTCAGCCCTGCTCGAGCAGCCGGGCGGCCGCCTCCAAGCCCTCTTCGGTGCCGACGACGACCACCAGATCACCGGCGATGAAGGTGAAATCGGTTCCCGGCGAAGGGGTCACCTCACCGGCGCGGACCACGGCGACGACCGAGGCCTTGGTGCGCGTGCGCATCTCGGTGTCGCGCAACGGGCGACCGTCGAACGGGCTGCCCCGGTCGATGGCGAACTGGCGGGTGGACAGTTCACCGACCACGGGCAGCGTGGGTGTCTTCTGCACCACCTGGGGCGCGCCGAGCAGTCCGGCCAGTACCCCGATCTCGGTGACCGACAACGGAATCGAGGTGGTGGTGTCGTAGTCGCCGGGCCGCGAGACGACCAGGTCCACCGACCCGTCGCGGTGCTCGATCACGCCGATCCGGCGACGAGCCTCCGCCAGCGGAAAGTCCTTGCATACGCCGATCCCCGGTAAAGGCGTCACATCGATGTTCACGCCCACACAGTACGACTAGTCCGAGACGGCCGGGGGCCCACCCCGCATACCCGTTCCGACCGGTCGGAAGGGCGACCTCAGCCATGGTTAAGGTTATCGGCTGCCGGACCGGCCGGCCGCAGCACCAGAAACGGAGCACGACATGGGCACCTCCCCTTCCCGGTGGGACGGGCCGGTCCTCACCGCGCTGCGCACGCCACGGCAGCTGCGCACCGAAGTGCTCGGTGGGCTCGTCGTCGCGCTGGCCCTGATCCCCGAGGCGATCTCGTTCTCGATCATCGCCGGGGTGGATCCGCGGGTGGGTCTGTTCGCCTCGTTCACCATGGCGGTGACGATCGCGTTCACCGGCGGCAGGCCCGCCATGATCTCCGCGGCGACCGGCGCGGTGGCGCTGGTGATCGCGCCGGTGGCCCGCGAGCACGGCATCGACTACCTGGTCGCCACGGTGCTGCTGGCCGGGGTGATCCAGGTGGTGCTGAGCGTGGCCGGGGTGGCGCGGCTGCTGCGCTTCATCCGGCCCAGCGTGATGGCCGGGTTCGTGAACGCGCTGGCCATCCTCATCTTCCTGGGGCAGCTGCCGCATCTGATCGGGGTGCCGTGGCTGGTGTATCCGATGGTCGCGGTCGCGCTGGTGGCGCTGGTGGGGCTGCCCAAGCTCACGACCGCGGTACCCGCGCCGCTGGTGGTGATCATCGTGCTGACCGCGGTGACCATGGCGTTCTCGCTGCGGGTGCCCGATGTGGGCGACGAGGGCGCGCTGCCGACCGGCCTGCCGACGCTCGGGCTGCCCGCGGTGCCGTGGAATCTCGAGACGCTGTGGATCATCGCGCCGTTCGCGCTGGCCATGGCGCTGGTGGGGCTGCTCGAATCGTTGATGACGGCCACGCTCGTCGACGAGGTGACCGGCACCCGCTCCGACAAGACCCGCGAGGGCTGGGGCCAGGGCCTGGCCAATCTCGTGACCGGGTTCTTCGGCGGCATGGGTGGCTGCGCGATGATCGGCCAGACCATGGTCAATGTGAAGATCTCCGGGGCACGCACCCGGATCTCCACGCTGCTGGCCGGGGTGTTCCTGCTCGCGCTGGTGGTCGGTCTCGGCGGGCTGGTGGCCCGCATCCCGATGGCGGCGCTGGCGGCGGTGATGGTGGTGGTCGCGGCGGGCACCGTCGACTGGGGATCGCTGGCCCCCAAGACCGTGCGGCGGGTGCCGGTGACCGAGACCGCGGCGATGCTGGTGACGGTGGCCGTCACGGTCTCGACCCACAATCTCGCCTACGGCGTGGTGGCGGGGGTGCTGTTCGCGACAGCCGCCGATCGCCTGCGCCCCCGCCGCCGTGACGAGCCCGCGCGCCCGCCCGATCCGGTCGGCGCGCGGCCGTGATCGCGGCGGCGGCGCGGGCGCGGGCTTGCGTATTCGGGCGAACTTGTGTGTTGTTGGAGTTGTGACCAACTCATCCGGAGACGCGTATCCCCTCACGGACACGATGACCACCACCACGGCGGTACACGACGGCGTCACGGTCCTCACCGTGACCGGCGAGGTCGATCTGGCCACCGCGCCCGCGCTGGACGCCACCATCGAGGCCATCCTCGCGGACAAACCGGCGACCCTGGTGATCGACCTGACCGCGGTCGGGTTCCTGGCCTCCGCCGGGATGGCGACCCTGGTCGCCGCGCATCAGCGCGCGGGTGAGACCACCTCGATCGCGGTGGTCGCCGACGGGCCCGCCACCAGCCGTCAGCTGAAGATGACCAGCCTGGACCAGGTGTTCGCCATGCACACCACCCTCGCCGCCGCGCTGGCCTCGTTCACGTCCTGAACAACGACGACGCGCCGCCGTCCGGAGC